>JAJYOH010000184.1 GCA_021796315.1 Chloroflexota bacterium | reverse complement strand
CCGCGGCACGCCGCTCGGCATTGACGTTCGCAAAGTAATGGAGACTGGCATCCTGCCGCAGATCAACACCGGCATCGCTCACAAGAATCCCGGCGTGGGCATGGTCGGCGCGGGAATTTTGCGCGCACCGGAGAAATGTTTTAGAGATGCGTTTGAGGCTATAAAAGAAATGTAGATTGAACCTCGTTGGTCGAGTAGACGGCGGTGCTCGTTCGCCGTCGTATCGAGACCAACAAGTAAGCACTAAACAAAAGATTATATGAAACCTTGTGGTCTCGATACGCCCTTCGGGCTACTCGACCACCTAACTATCAAAAGGAGTCAACCATGAAATTCATTGATTTGACGATCCCCCTCGGAGTAGCAACACCTCCCTGGCCCACCTACGAACCATTGCAATTGAAATATTTCAAGCGCCTCGCACCAAACGGCGCCAACGGACAAGTGCTCACGCACTCGAATCATCTTGGCACGCACCTCGATGGTGAGATCCATTTCCATACGCCGGGCAAGGATATCGCCTCGCTCGAAATGGATTATCTCGTGCATGAGGCCGCGGTTGTTGACTTGAGCGATGTTTGCGGCGACTACGATGTGTACACCAGCAAGATGGTCGAGGAACGCGTCGAAGTCCGCGAAGGCGACATTCTCATCATCCACACCGGCTACCATCATTTCGGCTGGGACATGCCCACCGCCAACGAAATCCGCTACATGGTGATGCACCCCGGTCCAGACCGCGAGTTTGCCGAGTGGGCAAAGGCAAAGAAGTTGCGTTGGATTGGCGTAGATTGCGGCAGCGCCGACCATCCGATGAATACCATCATCCGTGACTGGATGCCGCGCCAGGCGCGACAGGCCGACAAGGTTTTCAAGAAGAAGTATGGCATGCCGCTGGCAGATTTCTTCGACGACACCAAGTATCAGTTGATGCACCTGGAGATGTTCCCGTATGGGATCATCCATGCCGAGTGCATCGGCGGCGAGATTGATCTTCTGCTTAACCGCCGCGTGACGATTGGCATGTTCCCCTGGCGTTTCGTGGATGGGGAATCCTGCATCTCGCGCTGTGTCGCGATCCTGGACGATAAAGAATATGCCGACCTGATGAAGAAAAGAGAAGGCATGTCCAAAACGAAATTTGGCGATGCCTTCGATTCGGCGCACATGGAAAGCATCAACAAGTTGAGCAAGGTGAATCTGAGTTAAGTACGTCATTGCGAGGGAGCGTAGCGACCGAAGCAATCTCTTGTTAATGGAAAATCCCTGCTCGACGGGAGATTGCTTCGCAAAGTGCGCTCGCAACACTTGCACCGGGCGCAAGTGCCGGTGTGACATAAACCATTAGGAGGTTTTATTATGCCAATAGATATGGAACTCGAGGCCGTTCTGCGGCCAATGCAATATCCAATGGCGCCTTATCCGCCCAAGGTCATCACGCTGGCGAACGGAAAGAAAATGGTGATACGCCAGGCTGTTCGCGAAGATGTTCCGGCGATTCTCAAATCGGTTCATCCCTGCTTGTTCATCGAGCGCGATTACTATGACATTGTCAGCGCGCGGTTATACGGCGAGTTGCTCGCCTGGTATCGCTATCGCGTCAAGAGCGAATATTGCCTGATGGGGCAGGTGGACGGTTATCTCGTCGGCGTGGTCAACGGACGACTCGAAAACGAAAAAGTTGGCATGTCCTATCACACGCTGGCCATTGACCGCGGTCTGCGCATCGGTTCGCATCTGTTCGCCGCCAAGATGGAATACCACATGGAATATTTGAATCAGGATGCGGTGTTGATCGTTGCTGAAAGCCCGATCGGTTTCCGCCGTTGGATGATCGAGTATCCGCTTGAACTGACTCACATCCCGCACGAATTGGGCGGCGGCGATTCCTATCGTCTCACGCGCGATATCTACTTCAAAGCCAAGCCGCGCCTCGTGGTGGGCGAACGTCCTGTCTCGCAGGAATTGATGGATGAGGCTCAGGCTGACATCAAGTTTGCCGATGACGATACCATCCGCGAACGCATCGCCGGGCTGAAAGGAAGATGAGCCATGAGAGACGTTGCAATTATCGGCGCTGGCATGATCCCCTTCGGTCGGCGCGACGAAGACACGTTGATGGATATGCTCGCCTACGCCTCCCTCAAAGCGTTGGACGATGCCGGTCTCGGAGATAAATCTGTTGACTCGGTTTACGTCGCCAACATGGGCGGCGGGATGCTTCAACATCAATCCGCGATTGCAAGCTCGTTGGTGGACCGCCTCAATCTTTTGCCCGCGGCGGCTGAGACCGTCGAGAACGGACCAGCGTCTGGAGCCTCCGCCGTCAAGAACGGACTGCTCGCAGTTGCCTCCGGTTATTACGATTATGTTTTGGTTGTGGGCGGCGAAAAGATGCGTGAAGTGACCGGTTGGCGCGCAACAGATTTCGTCGCCACCATGACTCATCCACAAGCTGAATATCCTTACGGGATCACATTGCCCGGCATGGCTGGAATGTTCACACGTTTATACATGGAAAAATATGGCGTGACGCGCGAACACCTGCTGGCCGTCTCTTTGAAAAACCAGGAGATGGGCGCGTTGAATCCGCTCGCGCATGTTGAGATGACTCTCGACCGTGTGGGCATCTTCGATAGCCCCGATGCTATCGTCAACAATCCCGTGTCAGCTGATCCGCTTCATCTTTATGATCTTTGCCCGGTCAGCGATGGCGCGGCGGCGTTGGTTTTGTGTCCGCTCGAGATGGCGAAAAAATTATCGAAGCCGCCGGTGTTGGTTGCTGGCTTCGGTCAAGCCACCGATACGCACACGCTTCAAGAGCGCGATGATCCAACCGACTTGAAGGCTGTCACACTCGCCGCTCAACAGGCTTTTGAAAAAGCAAAACTTAAACCTTCCGATATTCATGTCGCTGAATTGCATGATGCCTTCACAATTCTCGAAATCGCAGAGAGTGAACATGTTGGCTTCTTCAAAAAAGGTGAAGGAGGCAAAGCTGCTGGCGCAGGCAAGACTCGATTCGGCGGACAGATTCCGATCAATGTGTCAGGCGGGTTAAAAGCTCGAGGGCACCCGGTGGGCGCTACCGGCGTGGCCCAGATCGTGGATATCGTCTGGCAATTGCGCCATGAGCTGCCGAAGAATCGTCAGGTGAAAAATGCCCAGAACGGGTTGACCGTCAACTTTGGCGGCTTTGGAAATAACGTGCTGGCTTTTGTGTTGAAGAGGGTAGAGCAATGAAAAAAGAAATTGCCATCACCGCTTACAAGTGCAAGAAGTGCGGCAAGATTCATTATCCATTTCATGACCGCTGTCTGGCGTGCAAAGGCCGCGAGTTCGAGACGATCAAACCTGAAGGCAATGCAAAACTTTTAACATTCACATCCATCTTCAATCTGCCATGGGGCTTCGATCAACGATATCTTGTCATCGGCGTGGTTGAATTTGAAAATCATGTCAAAGCCATGGGACAGATCAAAGCCGATTCGGTCGATCAATTAAAAATTGGAATGAAAGTCAAGCCAACATGGGAACCGATCCGCGTGCAATATGGCGAAGACGTTTATGGATTGAAATTCGAGCCGATGGAATAACCGTGTATCAAGCAATTTCAATCGGAGACGCTGTGCCGCGTATTGATTTCGATGCGGTTGTGCACAGTGTTTTTCAATCGGCGCTCAATCTTCGTTTGCATAACTCAGACCATCTGCTGACTCTTACGTCCAGCGAAGCCGATCTGCCTCAGGGAATTCGTGTGGATACACCCGATGGATTCACATTTGAAAATTTTCACGTGGGTGAACAGGTAACTTGCCGGGATGAAAATCTTCGCCTCGATTCTTTGACCGTTGACTTGCGCCGCGCGCGACACTGGCAATGCGATCTTCCCGCCCTCGAAGCGGACACAACATCCCCGGCATTTTCCACCGCCTGGAATTTTGTCTGGGACGCGCTGAACGAGCGGCAGAAACTTTCAGATTCTGAAATTCTGGCGGAAGAAATTTTGCGGTCATGTCATTGCGAGAAGCCGCGCCGGTTGAGTAACGAGCGAAGCGAGTATATCGAAACCAGCGGCGACGACCGCGAAGCGTGCCGAAGACGAGCAATCTCCTCGCAACGACATTTTTACAGTTACAAAATCAACGAAGCGATGCGTGATCTTGTTCACGCAACACAACAACATAAATTAAATGATTCTTCCGCGATTAAATCCATGATCGGCCTCGGCTCTGGACTCACCCCCAGCGGAGATGATCTTCTCGTTGGCTACATGGCAGGACTTTGGTGTGCGGTTTCTGATAACAAAGAACGCTGGCAATTTATTTCAGAATTGGGTGAGGCCGTCATTCATCATTCCCAACAAACAAACGACATCAGTTGCACCTACCTTTATCATGCCGCTCATGGACAAGTTTCGAGTCGACTGGAAAATTTAGCTGAAGTAATTTGCAACGGGAAAGATTCCGAACAGCTTATAAAAATTGCCGAGGCCGCCATGCAGTCCGGTCACACCTCCGGCATGGATTCGGTCACAGGTTTGTTGACGGGACTCACTGCCTGGGATGGCGGGCATCTTCATCATGAGTTTTGGCATGCCCAACTTCCAGGGCATGATCGGTTTATACGCGGTGGACAAGTTCGTCTTTGACGCAAAATAAGTCGGTTCCATCTGGACGGTGATAGGCGTTGTATAAAAAATATCAAAAAGGGTTTGGTTCCTGTCATCCTGACAATCAATCATCTTGATCTCCAATTGACCCGGCACTATTGTTTATGCTACACTAATTCAGAAGGAAATTCCTTTTCAGATTTTCTGGTTGGGCGTGAGGGATGACAATGTTATCTCGCCGTGATTTCCTGATCGGCTGTGCGCGTGCGGCTGCCTTGGTGTTCAATCCTTGGTTCAAACCATCATTTGTCAGCGCCGCAATGAAGCAAGATTTTCCCTCGGTGTCTGTGGCAGAGGGGACGAACGAAGATGCAGCGGATCAAATCTTGCAGACCGCTTTGGTGGGCCTTGGCGGGATCGAGCGTTTTGTAAAGCCCGGCCAAACGGTTGCCATTAAACCCAATGCCACCTGGGCTTATCCACCCAACACTGCTTCTTCAACTGATCCTGATTTCCTGACAGCCGTCATTCAAGCTGTGCAGAATGCCGGTGCGGGGCGCATCATTGTCATGGATCATTGTTCGATCGAGCCCGGCGCAGAACCGGCGGTGCGGATATCTGGCATTGGGCAGGTTGTCAAAAATATGGGGGTGGAGAGTCTTTTTCCAGACCGTTATAACGCTCCCAAATCCACTTACATGAAAATCGATTTGCCGCGCGGGCGGGCGAACCAAAACATCGGAGTGATCAAAGCGGCTGTGGAAGCCGATGTACGAATTAATCTGGCTGTTGCCAAGAGTCATAACGTGACCAAGTTAACCATGTGCCTCAAGCACATGATGGGATTCCTGCAACAACCTGGTTTATTGCATTCCAATCTCGAACAAGGTATTGCCGACCTGAGCACTCCCTCCGCGGTGCAGGCGCAATTGCATATCCTCGAAGCGATCCGTGTGCGCAAACCTCACGGTAGTTATCAAGTATGTGCGGGACCCGAAACAGACATTACTCACCCCGAGATCGTTGTCCGTCACAATATGGTGATTGCCGGTGTCGACCCGGTGTTGATCGATGCCTATGGCTGTATTCATTTATTCGGCGTTCAGCCGCAGGAATTGACTCACCTGTTGCGCGCGTACGAAAACAGCTGTGGCGATATGGATGTGGAAACTGCCTTGACGGATGGACGCATCAGGCGTTTCAAGGTTGGTGCGCCGCTTCCAGATAATCCACCGCTTCCTGCCTCGACTGCGAGTGTGCAGCCACAATCCCCAGCCTTAAAGCCAACTGCAACTTATTCACCGCCCATCGAACCAGCCGCACAGCCGGTTGTTTCTTCACCGCCATCTGTTGGTCAAGTGATTACCTTCGATCCTCTGTTGAATATAACTCTCATTCCGGCGGCGGCTGTTCTAGCGGGTATTGGTCTCGCAGTCTTAAATCGTATGCGCCGGAAATTACCCAAGGGCCAACAACCCGGTCAAAGCGATTCGAGCATCGATGAAAACCATGGCTAAGAATCGATCGCATTCGAATATACAATCTGATCGATTGGCTCGCCGCATGGTGCAGTGGGGTTTCTTGTTCCTGTTTCTCTTCCCTCTTTTGCCGCTGATCTATCGACGTATCTTATCCCAGTTTGCAATCGATTACGCATCCTGGTTGCTGCCGTGGGACCCTTTGCTGGCCTTGGGTAATCTGCTGAATAGAAATGTATCAGCCCTGATCATCGGCGCGCCATTATTTTTATTGGCAATCAGCCTGGTATTCGGACGTTCATTTTGCGGCTGGGCCTGCCCGCTTGGGACGGTGATGGATTTGGCGCAACCGCTGGCTTTCTGGCATGGAAAAAAAACTTACAAGAGAAATCATGTTGAGGAACGACGCAACAGTCGACTTCGATATTTTTTAATGGCGATTATCTTGGGTGGTTCACTGCTTTCGATCAAGCTGCTTGGACTGCTCGATCCTTTGGTTATTTTCAGTCGCGTATCCACTGCCAGTGTCGCCAATTTGCTGGGAAGCCAACAGGCATTCGAGCGTGGCGGGCTGACTTACTTTTCATTGCTATTCATTGTTATTCTGCTTCTGGAATTTTGGCAGCCGCGTTTTTGGTGCCGGCATCTATGTCCGCAAGGCGCTTTGCTCAGCCTCGTGAGCCGCTTCAGTTTATCTAATCGGCGTGTTAGTGCGGCGTGCAGCAATTGCAATCTGTGCAAGCGCGCCTGCCCAATGAATGCCATTCCTCCCGACGCGCATAACACCGATTACAGCGATTGCACGTTTTGCCTGGAATGCGAATCGGCCTGTCCCGAAAACGGGATCAGTTTCGGGTTCGGTGGTTTGGCGCTGGCTGAGTGGCAGCTTTCGCCGCAGGTAATGCCATCCGGCAGAATCAATCGTCGTCAGGGAAAATACATCGCATCATCATCGGTTGTTTCCAACGGAGGAATATCCAGACGCCAATTTTTGCAAGGCATGGTTGCTGCAGCGGCAGGCTTAATGGTCATGCCGCTCGCACATCTTGAAAAGCGTCCTGCGCCTTTACGACCTCCGGGGGCATTACCTGAAGCTGAATTCCAAAATGTTTGTATTGCCTGCCAGGAATGTATTCGTGTTTGTCCCACGCATGGACTTCAGGCGGCTTTCCTGCAAACGGGGTTGACCGGCATCGGGATGCCGGTGCTGGCGCCTCGTTTGGGCGGCTGCTCATTGGGAATAAGCTGCGATCATCTTTGTCGGCAGATTTGCCCTGTGAAGGCAATTCAACCTATTGATCAAAAAGAATTCAAGATCGGGACTGCGCAAGTCGATCACTCATTATGCCTGGCATGGGACCAGGGCGTAAAGTGTTTGGTATGTGTCGAAGCCTGTCAGTACCACGCGGCCATTCCTCATCAAGGCCGAGTGGTTGTTGATGCTAATAAATGCGTTGGCTGTGGCTTTTGTGAGAGCGGCTGCCCGGTACCGGGCAGCGCTATTCATGTCTCCCCCAAAATTTCATCAGCGGTATAAAAATACAGCGCCGTCTTTCCCAACCAGGACGATATCGGTATTTGCCATCAGCGGGCCATAAGCTATCCAATCGCCTGTGTTCAATTCGCCAAGTAATGTTCCGGTTTGATCGTCAACTGCAAACAGGCGCGGATCGTCGCGGGCCACAAGATATAGCTGGTCTTTGAAGAAGACTGGCGCTTGTGTGATGGGATGTTCGAAGGATAAACTCCAACTGGGAATGCCATCCAAATATCCAATTGAAGCCAATAGTAAACCACTGGATGCGACAATAAGCTGGTTATTTAATATCAATGGCTGCGCGTAGATTGCATCGGGGGTGGAAAAGCGCCAGTACTCGCCGCCCGTTTCAGCATCCAGCGCGTAGATGCGGCCATCACCCGAGCCAAAGAAAACGCGCCCATCTGCAAAAGCAGGAATGCTTTCCACTGCTCCCTGAGTCAGAATGCCGTAGTTCCATTTCCGTTCACCGGTGGATGCATTAAATGCGTACAGCCGCCCATCATTTGAACCGACATATATGGCCTGCTCACTCACCAGTGGGCTGACGTGCAAAGCATCGCCGATCATGGCTTTCCATGCCAGGCTTAAATCAGTGCGGTTGATGGCGTATAACGTCCCATCGTTGGATGGGCAAAAGGCAATGTTGGGAGTCAAGGCTGGGGCGGCGTAGACTGCTCCTTCGGTTAGATATCGGCCCAGGGTCTGGCCGGATGCGGCGGCGTATACAAAGATCGACCCATCTTCAGCGCCCACCCAAACCTGGTCTGCATCAGCGGCAGGCGGCGAGACCAAAGCCGCAGTCGCTTTCACATCCCATAGCATTTGACCTGATGCCTGCTCAAGCGCCATCAAGCGACCGTCTGCATAAGAAACGAAGATCCTGCCCGATGCCGCCGCCGCGCCCACTGGTTCAGAGTTTATTGAATCAACGATCCACGCCAGGTTCAGAGATAGTCCATCCTGTGGTTTGGTTATTAATTTTGCCAGGGCGTCTTTTGTCGAGGCGTCGATCGGACTTTTGATAACTGCCTGATTTAAAATGCGGGCAGCTGAGCGATTACGCCCCTGGGCAGCGAGAGCCATTCCCAATCCGTTTAGCAGATCGGCGTTATCCGGTTCGGATATCAACGCCTGGCGATAGGTCAGAACGGCCTCCGCCAGCTTCCCCTCGGCCATGAACTGTTCGGCCTGACTTTTGTATCTGGCAGATTCTCCCGCATTGGAACAGGAAGCCAGTATGAGACATGCGAGCGCAATATGACCAAATAGACGATTCAAACTCAAACGAGACATTTTATTGCTCCCCGATACTCATTAATTAATTTGTAGGACAACATGTGTGACAAGGCGAATTTATAAGCCTGCTAAATATTATGGCACAAAATTTCCATCGTGCAGCCCCCAAAATTTTGGCTCTCTGGGGTTTGCCGTGATTCTGTACACGGATTGAACGGATTCCACAGAATCTCACGGAAAAGCCTTTTAAAAAATCCGCGTTGACCTGTGTCCGTCCGTGTAATCCGTGTTCAAAAGGTTTAATCACGGCGATTCCCAATGAGCCACAAAAAAAGGATGTGGAAAACCACATCCTTTTTAATTTCAATCCACGCCGGGCATTTCATCCTCTTCGCCTGGAGATAATTCTTCAGATTCGCTTCCGGCTTCTTCGAGATCGGGCCACTCTGTTTCCTCCTGCTCCTCGTGCTCGCCTTCCTCGGCTTCAGATACCGCCTCGGCGCCTTCGCCAGCTTCTTTCTCTTCATCGCCTTCCGTCTCGCTCTGTTCGCCCTCTTCCCCTTCTTTCTCCTCAGATTCAGACTCCTCATCCTTTTCTTCTTCGCCCTCTTCTTTTTCGCCTTCCTCCTCGGATTTGTCTTCGCTTTCCTCTTCTTCCTTTTCATCACCTTCAGATTCTTCTTTCTCTTCCTCTTCAGGCTCTTCTTCCTTCTCCTTTTCTTCTTCCCCTTCATCCTCTTTTTCTTCTTCCTCCGCCTCTGCCTCATCGGCCTCTTCTTCGCCCTCCTGTTCATCCTTCTCTTCATCCTCCGGTTCTTCTTCCCCTTCTTCGCCTTCGCCCGCTTCTTCCTCGGCCTCAGATTCTTCGGTCTCACTGGCAGTATCAGCGCGAGTCTCCGCCGGTTTTACATCACCACCTTCACCGCCTTTGCTCTCATCCCCAACCTCTTCCCAAAATTCATCCCCATTGGATTCCTTGCCAGTGCGCTTCGACCATTCCGAGACGACAAAATCATGTACATCGGGCATGGTACTGCTTAAAGTTTGCATGATGGCTGAATACTGCTGGTATACGTGACGGTCCGTCACATCGC
>JAJYOH010000183.1 GCA_021796315.1 Chloroflexota bacterium | reverse complement strand
GCTGATGGGTATGCCGAGCCGTCGCCGCAGATCGAACTCCACAAGATGGGCAAATCCTGGCATCTCGGTAAAGTTTTGTTCGAGCAGTGGTGGTTGTCTCCCTTCGGCTTGAAACGCGAGGCGTTGCGCTTGGCCCTGTCGCTTGGCGGCAAGACGCTCGGCATACCCATCAGCATTTAATCTACCTTCACATGTTCTTTATTGAATCTTTACATCAGTGTGGGAGAATGTAAAGAAACGTAAATTGGAAAAACTTTTGAAAGGAGAACGGTTATGTGTGGTTGTATGTTAATGCACGCGGGGATGGATCACGAGGGACACCAGACCTCCACCCAGCCCGCCTCTGTGTCACAGCCCAACGTCATGCCTGCCTCCAGCGGACAGCGATGCACCCACTGTGGCTTCCCTCTGGGACAGGATTTTGCTTTTTGTCCGAACTGCGGCATGAGTCTCAAAACGGCAGAGTGTTCCGCCTGCGGACAAAAGGTTGATCCGAATTGGAGCGCGTGCGCCTACTGCGGCTCCCCGCTCGGCGAAGCAGAAAAACAACCAGCTCATCATTGAGTTGCGCGGGTTTTATCGAAATGAAAGAAAAAGAAGGAGTGAATGATGAACAAAGTTAATTGGACTGCAGTCGTTGTGACCGTCATTATCGCCCTGCTCGTCTTGATGTTTGGCGCAAGCTTGTTGGGTGGCCCGGGATACGGTGGTTGGGGTTATGGCGGATGGGGAATGATGGGACCATGGATGATGGGCGGCATGTTCTTCATGTGGCTGATCCCCGTTGGCTTTCTCGTGTTGACTGTTTTTGGTATCGCCTGGTTCGTGCGGACAATTGGAGGCGGAAACATTCCCCCCGCTCCGGCTCATGCTTGTCCATCTTGCGGGCGCGGCACGCAGGCTGATTGGAAGAACTGTCCATACTGTGGAGCGGCGTTAGCAAAGTAACCCATTCCGTTAAACAAAAGCGGGCGCAGAGATTTCTCTGCGCCCGCTTCTTTCTTATTCCACAATCAGCTTGCCGCGCAACATTCCCATCTGGCATTGAAAGCCATACTCACCTGCTTTATCGGGTGTGAATTCCAATATCACCTGTTCACCTTCGGGCAACAACGCATTTTGATTGAAGTCAGGGAACAACACCTTCTCGGAACAGGCGGAACTTTCCTGGCGCGTAAATGTCAATCGCACGGGGCGGCCTTTTTGCACGACGATCACATCGGGAGTGTAGCCGCCCTTCACGGTGACCGCCACTTCCTGCGCGCCAGACTCGGAGACGGCGGCGCGTGTCTGCGCTTTGGGGGCGAACCAAAAATACCAGGCGATGAGAACGCTGAGGGCAAATCCACTCAAGGTGACGATAATTTGTGCAGTTGTCATTTTTTATCTCCATGTTGAAGGTTGCAAGTTGAAGGTCGCAAAATAGGGAAAAACTTTCAACTTTGAACCTGCAACTTTGTAACTATTTCACACTGAATTTAGGCTTGAAGCCGCGCAGACGATTGGCGTTGCCAACAACTGTGACGGACGAAAATGCCATTGCTGCGCCTGCGATCAATGGACTGAGCAACAAGCCGAAGAAGGGAAAGAGCACACCCATTGCAATGGGAATGCCAAGTGTGTTGTAGAAAAAAGCGCCAATCAGATTTTGATAAATGTTGTTCATCGTGGCGCGGCTGACTTCGATGGCTGTGACCACACCTTTGAGACTGCCTTTGATGAGCGTGATGTCCGAGGCTTCGATGGCAACGTCCGTGCCTGTGCCGATGGCGAGACCCACGTCTGCTTGAGCCAGCGCGGGCGCGTCGTTGATGCCGTCGCCCACCATGGCAACCTTCTTGCCTTCCGCTTGCAGAAGATGAACGTTATTTGCTTTGTCTTCGGGCAGGACTTCGGCCAGCACGCGCTTCACGCCGACCTTGTGTGCGATCGCTTCAGCGGTGCGACGGTTATCGCCCGTGATCATCACCACTTCGATGCCCAATCCTTGCAGGGCTTTGATCGCTTCGGTGGAATCTTCCTTGACCGTATCTGCCACCGCGAGGATGCCCGCGGCTTTACCATCCAGCGCAATGAACATCGGAGTCTTGCCATCATCAGCGAGCGACCTGGATTTTTCTTCCAACTCGCCAAGCGCAATGTTCTCGCGATTCATAAATTTCAAATTGCCAATCAACACGCTTCGTCCCTCGACCTTCGCCGAGACGCCGTGACCAGGAACGGCTTCAAAGTCTTTGACTTCCGCCAATTCCAACTTGCGTATCTGCGCGCCCTCGAGGATCGCCTGCGCCAACGGATGCTCGCTTACCTTTTCAACAGAAGCCGCCAATCGGAGCAAGTAATCAGTCATCAGTGACCAGTGATCAGTGCCGCTCGCGGACGACTGGTTACTGATGACTGAAAACTGATCACTGACAACTGTGTCCGTCAATTCAGGCTTGCCTTTCGTGATCGTACCTGTTTTATCCAACACCACCGTATTCAAAGCGCGCGCCGTTTGAAGCGCTTCACCAGAACGGATGAGAATCCCATTCTCCGCACCTTTGCCGATGCCGACCATCAGGCTCATCGGAGTGGCAAGCCCCAATGCGCACGGACACGCAATGATAAGCACAGTAACACTTGTGACCAACGCGTAGACTAACTGCGGTTGCGGCCCGAAATTGAACCAGATGACAAAAGTCCACACGGCCAACATCATCACCACTGGCACGAAGTAACCAGAGACGGTATCCGCTAACCGTGCAATCGGAGCTTTGGAGTTTTGCGCGTCCTGCACCATCTTGACGATCTGCGCCAGCGCGGTGTCCTTGCCAACTTTCGTGGCACGGAATTTAAATGCCCCCGTTTTGTTCAACGTCGCGCCGATGACTTCATCGCCCTGTTTCTTTGAAACTGGCAAAGATTCGCCCGTCAGCATGGACTCGTCCACGGCGGAACTGCCTTCTACGATGACACCATCCACGGGCACTTTCTCGCCAGGGCGGACCTGGATCACATCACCGACCAAAACTTCTTCAACGGGCAGGTCCATCTCATTGCCATCGCGAATGACACGTGCGGTCCTGGCTTGCAAGCCAAGCAGTTTCTTGATCGCTGAACTGGATTGTCCCCTGGCGCGTAATTCCAAAGCCTGACCTAAAACAACAAGCGCAATCACTACTGCAACCACATCGTAAAATGGTTCTGATGTCCCTTCAGGAAAAACGGATGGAAACAGAATCGCAAAGGTTGAATACAACCACGCCGCGCCGGTGCCTAATGAAATCAGCGTGTTCATGTTTGCGGAGCGATGTTTGAACGCCGCCCACGCGCCTGTGAAGAAGTCACTGCCTGACCACAACATGACAGGCAGAGTCAACAATGCAGCCACGCCCCAAAGCAGGCGCAGTGTGTCCATGTTCAAGTCGCGCAGGAATGGCACGACCTGGTAATATGCCGTCGTCATCACAGGCAAAGCGACCGCAGCCGCAAACCAAAACTTGTTCATTAAGCGACGATACTCACGCTCATGGGCCTCTTCCTGTTTGTCCACGGGCGCATCACTTGTCGCGGGGCGCGGCTTGTAGCCCCAGGTTTCGATCGCGGCGTTCAGTTGCGAGAGCGTTGTGCTTTGTGGAAGATAATCCACCGTCGCTTCCTGCGTGGCGATATTGACGGTCGCATTCAAAACGCCTTGTGTGGCTTTCAATTCATCTTCGATAGACTTCACGCATGACGCGCAACGGAGATTCTCAATTCCGATTTTGACTTTTGTTCCGCCGACTTGAAAGCCAATGGATTTGACTACGCCCACAAGTCGCGACACATTCACTTTACCCGCGTCATACTGGGCCTCGAGCCTGCCCGCCGTTAAATTGACTTTTACCTCACTGACGCCTTCGAGCGCGCGCAGAGCAGACTCGAGGCGAGTCGAATGCTCCCTTAACGGCAAGCCGCTCACGGGTAGTTCGATGCGGGTCAGAGTCAGTTGGGGATTGAATCCTGTTGTCGCAGAGGTCATCACGTAATGGCGCGGATCTTTGTCGAATTGATCCACACAGGATTGAGAGCAAAAATAAAACGTCTGCCCCATGTGTTCGCGTTTCGCAAAAGCGCTTTGGGGTTCGATTTCCATTCCACAAACAGGATCATGAATTGTCATAGGATCACCTTCCAGTAAAAGTAAGATGCAGGAAGTGTATGGTGGATAATGTCTAATTACCAGCAGAACTGTGCTTATTCGGATATAAGCAAATGGCCTATGTCAAATAGGCCATTTGCAGAGGAAAAATTTTAGTGATGGTGTTCGTGTTCCTTGCCAAGATACTTCTCAGGCTCTTTGTCGAAGGATTTCTTACACCCGAGCGAGCAGAAGTAATAGGTTTGGCCTTTGTATTCAGATTTGCCAGCGGCGGTCGCGGGGTCAATATCCATGCCGCAGACGGGATCGTGTACTGTTGTTGCCATAGGTTATCTCCTTTTGTTTGATTTGATTATCACATTAACAGACCACTCCACGGAGGGCCGTATTACCCGATATTTTATAGGCATTTTTGCTTATTATTTTGCGATGCCTTGCCCTTTGTTCTAATCTAAAAGACATCCCCGCGCCAGTGATACCATAACCAGCCTAGTGGAATGCCTGCCAAGCCACCGATCACGGCGATGATCCAGTGATATGGATGCGGCTTTCCATCTAGGACTACTCTGGCCACTGCATAACTGATGATCCCCAAACCAAATATCCATATATAGACGACAGCAGGCCATTCTTTTCTTTTTTCAAGTTTCCTGCTCTTCAATTTATTCATTCTGTCTCCAATACTAGGGGAGTAACGGGTCAATCACCGCTTTGATCTCACCCATACTTAGGAAGGGGCCAATTTTGACATAGTTGAGAACGCCATTGGTATCAATAATATAGGTCTCGGGCACACCCTTGATCCGAAACATCTGCGAGATAATCGTACCTATGTCCGCCCCATTGGGGTAGGTGCTGTTGAATTTCTTGAGAAAAACACGCGCGGAAGGCTCGGTATCCACATAATCTATTCCCAGGAAAACCATCTTACCGATGGGTTGATAGTACTCCCAGGTTTGCTCCAAAGCCGGGGCCTCCTGCTCGCACGGCTTGCACCACGAAGCCCAAAAATTGATAAACACAACTTTGCCGCGCAGATCTGAAATTTTCACCTTTGACTGACCGTTGTATTCATAGCCGCTGAAAAGTGTGAGGCTGAAATCAGGAACTTCAACTCCAGGCTGGATGGTTCCCTGCTGGGCGCGTTTCAGGCCAATCCCCAAAAGAATGAGCAGGCCAATGAGAAAAGCCCAAATAAGGATTTGTATCCATAACGATATGCCGGGACGTGAATCTGCTTTGACTTCTGCCATAATATCCGCTGAAGGTTAATTAATGTAAAAGGAATTAATTGGCACAACTGCCGCCCTGATTTGGAATTTGCTTTAACTGTCCGCTGGTTTGAAGGGATTGATGCACCATGTTGGCGCCAGAGGCTGACGATAAGTCTTTGCTTACAACCAGACGTGCGCTAGCGTTGGTGAAGTCAGTTCCCTGGTTTGTTTTGAGATAGATCGCAGCCTCCAATGTCTGTTGCGGAAACCAAAAGGCGTTGACATATTTGGCGGCATTGAACATCTCATCGACACTGGCATTCTGCGAGGCCATTAACTCCAGCAGTCCGAGCATCGCCATGCCATGATTACAGTCGGGAAATAATGTGTAGTTATTACAACACGGACGATACACCGCCGCGGCCACCTGTTCCACGCGCGCTTGTTGTTCAGCGGTCAGTGAAATCAAGCTCTCACTGGCGTATAGTTGAGTGATTGGCTTTGTTGCAAGAGTCCATCCGCCAGTGGAGGCGAAACCGTCGATCTGACCATTGCTGTATTGAACCATCGGCCCTTCGGTAAGGATCGAATTCCTGTTGGCCAGCCCAACTGCCCAGAAAAAGTTGAGCAGGAAGTGAGCGTTCTTTGCTGTGATCACGACTCGTTCATCGCTGCCCTTCTGAAGGATGTTGATCTGGTGATTGTCGATGGGATCACCACTCACCGTCATCACATTCTGGAAGGCGTCATAATTAATGGCGCCTGCTTCGATCAATTTTGGTCCCAGATTTTCATAGGAAACAGGCAGGGCGTAGCCGCCTTTAGGGTTGACTTGCTCGTAGAGTTGAGTCAGTTCTTTCTGCTGCTTCGCCGCGGCCGTCTCATCCTGTCCCCATTTAAGATATCCACTTCCAAGGCCCAGCAGAAACGTAATCACAATTGCAATGACCATCCATGCAGTTTGCTTGATGCGTTTGTTCGTCGAAAGGTTTTGGTCAGCGGGCTCTGCAGTTATTTCTACATTTTGTTCCGGCATGGCTTTGTCTCCGCCTCTCAAAAGTTATAGTGGGGCTCATCCAGATTTTGTTTCTTCGTTTTTCACATACTTCTCAGATTCACGCTCGAGCATTGTCTTGCACAACATTGAGTCGTCAGAGGGTAACACGTGTATCTGGCAATTCAATGGACGTAAAAAGCAGCATAGGTGAGAAAACCTGCCAGCGCCAGAATGATCAACAAGGCTATCAAGCCTGTCGGGGTGAACATCATCCCAGCCATCATTGTCATACCGCCCATGGCCATTCCGCCACCGAGTAGCAGCACAATCGCAATGAGTAAAAAGAGACCGATCACGATTAGCAGAATATTTCCGGTATCCATTTTTCTTCCTTTCGGAGCAGTGCTGAGCAAATCGCTTTTCACTGCTCTTGTAAACGTATGACTATACGGCGCGCCTTCGCAGGGCAAAGTAGTTGTATGGGAATGCGATTAAGGCCGCCACATACAGACTATAGCCAACCGCCCAAAGCAGCCCGATCAAAAAGCCTCCGATGGTCAACGGCCAGGTAAAACCAGGTAAGAGCGGCGCCCATGCTTGGTACATTGTCCAGCCAAACAGCAGGTCGCCTGCTATGCACAGTATATAACTGGCGGTGAAGGTAATGAACAGTGTGATTGTTAAAGCGCGAAAATTGATCTGAGTTTTCATTTTGCACTCCTTCCAAATATATTCTGACACAGTAGTCATCAGGAAAGGAGGGTCAAAAAGCGCGATGTTGTATAAGCAGTTTGGCTTATCCTAATTCCCTAATTCAAAACCTGCTCGTTCCCAATCCACCATGCCGCCTTTGAGATTCCAGATATTGGTGTATCCAAGCGATACAAGTTCTTCGGCGGCCATCTGACTCATGCGTCCACTGCGGCAATAGAGCACGATCTTTGCGTTTTTATTGGCAGGCAATTGAGAAAGATTATGCTCCACCTGGTCATAGGGAATGGACAAGTCCGTGTTTGGGATGTTTCCTGCAAATGGAATGTGTACATTGACGAACACGAAATCCTTTTTCTTCAACATCGAGTTCAATTCATCAGCAGAAACATTTTTATATGAGCCGCCTGCCACAGTGACCATTTCACCATTTACAGGTTTGGATTGGCAGCCTGCAAGAATAACAGCTGTCAGCAATATAAAAATCAACTTTTTCATTGTTTATGCCCTTTGCAAAGTGTGTCCGCTCAAATAGCCGAGATAGGCAGGCACAAGTGGAAGCACGCAAGGCGAAATAAAAGATAGCAGTCCCGCGATGATGGCGGTGAAGTATGTCGGCGCGGCGGCGTAGGATGAAAAGGACTCGATGAAGTAACCATTTCTGAATGCCCAGATTGAAATCAGGTTCATCGCATTTGTCAGAAGCAAAATGCCAATGGTGATAATGAACGCGCCGCTGGCAATTTGAATGGCGCGGCGATAGCGACTCATGTGTTTGATCCAACCTGTGGCACGTTCGAGCCCTAGCGCCATCGCGAGAAACGGAATTCCCAATCCCAGCGAATAACCTGAAGCTAACCACATGGCTTGACCAACGGTTTGCTGGCTTAAGCCCATTGTCAATATCGCGCCGAGTGTCGCGCCAATGCACGGGCTCCAACCTGCCGCGAAGAGAAGTCCCATCAAGGCAGAGTTGGCAAATGACCCGGCTTTCCCTTGATAATATGAGCGTGTGTCCACATAAAACCACGGGATGTGGATTACTTCCAGCGTTGCCAATCCGAACATGATGACGACCACACCGCCGATACGCGCGATGATACTTTTGTATGTGCCAAACAATTGCCCGATCAGAGTCACGGAGCCGCCCCAGCCTACGATAAATACCAGTGAGAAACCCGCAACAAATAAAAGGGCATGCAGGAATATCTTCAAACGTTCGTCTTGGAGAGAAACCATTGGAGCAGCAGTGCCTGTTGCCATCAATTTATCTGCCGGTTCAGGATGCTGGCATGATAAGCAAAATCCCGCCTCTGACTGAGCGCAGGATGGCGGGATTTTGGGTAGGCAAAATGGCTTATGACGTTCATCGCTTCACAATTGGATGCTTCGACTCTGCTCAGCATAAACCTTCAACCTGGTCCCCTTTCCGGGAGCAGAGTCTACTTCCAGGCGGGCTTCGATTAGGTCTGCGCGTTCCCGCATTCCCAGCAAACCAAAATGTCCATTCGGCGCAAAGTCGGTGGGACTCTTCGGCATGTTGAAACCAATGCCGTTGTCGCTCACTTCCAACTCGATTTCTTTCTCTCCAAACGCGATTTGCAAGTCTGCGCGTTTGGCTTGCGAATGGCGCACCACATTATTCAAGGCTTCCTGCGCGATACGGTATAACGCCAGTTCCACCTCGTGAGATAGTCGTTTTTCCTGTCCGTGTTTTCGAAAATCAATTTCCAGGTGATTGGACTGGCTCGTCTCACGCGCCAGCATTTCCAGCGCGGTGACCAGCCCCAGGTCCTCAAGGTAGATGGGACGCAGGGCACGCGTCAGGCGGCGAAGGTTCTCGATGGTTTGTTCGGCCAGAGTCTCAAGTTCGCTCAACGCCTGGCGGCCGCTTTGAGTCTTGACGGATTTTTGTGCGAGTTGCACACGTTGTTTCAAGGCAATCACTGCTTGAATGGTGTCATCATGCAATTCACGCGCCAGGCGGTTTCGTTCCTCCTCCTGGGCGAAAGTAATCGCGCCAATATAACCGCGCAGTCCCTCCTGTGCAGCTCGCACCTTACGCGACATTTCGGTTAATTCCAATTGCAAGTGTCGCACTTCAGAAATTCCGCCGACTGAATCTTTGATGGCTTCAAAGTCTCCCCAGGCCAGCGCGGCGGCTTTGGTCTCCAATTTTTGCAGCGGCTGGACAATGCGCGTCGCTACGAACCACAACGCAATCAGTGCAAGGATAAAGGCTGGCACAATCACCAGCGGAGCCATTTGCGTGAGTTGCAATGACGGGCTGACAACCATTTCCCATTCTTCTTCGGTGATCAATGCCCAGCCAGTGGCTGTGATGGGACTGTATGCAACAACACGCTCAGTATTATCTTGGCTTACGTATGTTGTTCCACTTTCGCCGCTCAAGGCCTCCGTCAAGCCAGGATGATCGGATGAGAGATTGCTCGTCGCGAGAGGATTACTGGAAAATAAAAGCTGACCCGAGGAATCGAAAAGAAGAATCGTTGCATGAATGTTGTCGGGATAGGATGGCGCAAGAGTCTCGCGTGCAAGAGTCTCAGGAGAAAACGCGCCTGCTACGATGATGTTTCGAGAGGGTATAAGTTGCGAAACAATGACGAGAAGCCGCTTTGAGTGCGGATCAAGAAATGGGGATGAGAAAACGGGACCCGGGCTGGAGGAAGAGGCAAGATGAATTTTATTTTGAGTGATTACATTCCAAGGTCCAGAAGGAAGGGTGCTTGTAATGAGTCTGCCATCCATATTCAGATAAGCAAATCCGCCATCGAAGTCAGAAGCGAGATCGCTTGTTGTTGATATGGAAGTTGTGTCGCCGGATAATTCAGCCAGCGCGACGAGATTGCTAATGCTCGCAGCGCGGTGATGCAATTCAGATGCCAGCGTAGCCGCG
>JAJYOH010000182.1 GCA_021796315.1 Chloroflexota bacterium | reverse complement strand
CGCTTTGTCCGCCGCGCCGCGCGAGATTTCGATGTAATAGCCGAAGACTTTGTTGTAGCCAACTTTCAGTGTTTTGATTCCGGTGCGTTCACGCTCGACTGATTCTAGGTTTGCGATCCAATCGCGCGCATGTTTCGACGCATCGATAACTGAATCCAGTTCCTGTGAATATCCAGGGCGGATGATGCCGATGTTTTGCAGAGTCGCTGGCGGGTCATCGTCAATGGATGATTGAAGCAGTGAAAGTTCTTCGGCGCAAAGATTTAATTTCGCTTTTGATTTTGCATTATCCAAAATAATTTGGATGCCAGGCAATCGCCCAAGCGTTTCGCGCAAAGCAACCAAGTCTCTTGGCTGTGCGTGTCCGACAATAATTCTATTTGTCAAACGTTCGAGGTCGGCCAGCGGCTTGAGCGCGGCGCGCAGTTCGGCGCGATCCATGCCGCGCTCGAAGAAAAATACCACGCCGTTTTGGCGCTGATTGATTTTCTCCACTTGCAGCAGCGGCTGGCTGATCCACTGATGTATCATGCGTTTGCCCATCGGCGTGACGGTGTGATCGAGCGTGCCGAGCAGAGAACCTTTGAGTTCGCCTCGCAGCGTTTCGTCAAGTTCGAGGTTGCGGCGCGTGGCGGCGTCGAGGGTCATGAATTCGTTCAGGCTGTAAAAGCGAAGGCTGTTCAATAATTTCAAAGCGTCGGGCTGTGTGTCTTTTAGATATTGAACGATTGCGCCTGCCGCACGAATCGCCAGCGATTGACCTTTGAGTCCAAAGCCTTCCAGCGTGGACGCTTTGAAATGCGCCAGCAAAGTTTCTTCGCATTTGCCCGGTTCGAATCTCCACGCTGGATATTTCGTCAGGTGACCAGAAAACCCATCGTTGATAGTTTGATTGTCGGGATGAATGATTTCAGCCGCGTGAAGACGCGTCAGTTCTGCACGCAACGTTTCGACGGGCAGTTCGGTAACGGCGAATTCTCCAGTCGTGATGTCGGCGTATGAAACGGCGGCCCGCCCCTCGTCCAGAAAGATCGAGGCGAGATAGTTGTTCGCGTCGCCCGGCAAAAGTCCCGGCTCGACAATCGTCCCCGGCGTGACGACGCGCACCACCTTGCGCGGAAAGATTCCCTTCATGGGCTGGTCGCCAACTTGTTCGCAGATGGCAACGTGATAACCTTTTTCGATCAGGCGCGCCAGATAATTTTCGACGGCGTGATACGGAATGCCGGCGAGCGGCGCACGCACGCCTTTGCCAACCGGACGCGATGTTAAAACGATATCGAGTTCGCGCGAAGCGATCTCGGCATCTTCGTCGAAGGTTTCGTAAAAATCTCCGAGACGAAAAAATAAAATCGTGTTTGGATAATCGCGCTTGATCTCAAGGTATTGCTGGCGGATGGGCGTGACATCGTCGTTGGACATGGCATGATTTTACTATGAGATGCGACTTCGACTATAATTTCCGTCATTGCGAGGCGGAGATTTTCCGCCGAAGCAATCTTCTGGTTTGCATGGAGATTGCTCACCTGCACTGCACCGAGCGCAGCGCAGGTGCAAGTGTCGCAAACTACGCTCGCAGTGACAGAGGAAAAATGTATAAACTCGTTTTAGTTCGACATGGACAAAGCGCTTGGAATCTCGAAAATCGTTTCACCGGCTGGACGGATGTTGACCTGACCGCTCAGGGCGTGGCCGAGGCGCACGAAGCCGGAAAACTTTTGCGTGAAGGTAAATATATTTTTGATGTTGCATATACTTCGGTGTTGCGGCGCGCCATCAAAACTTTGAATATCGTTCAGGAAGAAATGGGACTCGAATGGATTCCCGTCATTCGCGCCTGGCAATTGAACGAGCGTCATTACGGCGCGCTGCAGGGACTCAACAAAGCTGAGACCGCCGAAAAATTTGGCGAGGCGCAAGTAAAAATTTGGCGGCGCAGTTACGATGTTCCGCCCCCGGCGCTGGAATTGACCGATGAACGTCACCGGGACTTCGATCCGCGCTACGCCTCGTTGACTCCCGAACAGCTGCCAGCCACTGAGTCGCTTAAGATCACGCTGGATCGTGTTCTGCCTTACTGGCATTCGACTCTTGCGCCTGAAATTAAATCGGGCAGGCGTGTGTTGATCGCCGCGCATGGAAACAGCATCCGCGCGCTGGTGAAATATCTCGACAATATTTCCGATGCGGAGATCACGGAATTAAATATCCCGACCGGTATTCCGCTGGTTTACGAATTGGACAATAATCTCAAACCCGTCAAGAATTATTATCTGGGCGATGCCGATGAAGTTGCCAAGAAAGCCGCGGCGGTGGCAAATCAGGCAAAGGCGAAGTAAATCGTAAACCGTAATTCGTAATGCGTAATGAATTAAGACTCTGGTGGTTGCCAAATCATCAGAGTCTTTTCTTTTTACGAATTATGTATTACGCATTAGAATCATTTTATGTCCCTCGATCCCGATTTCGTCAACGAGCTAAAAAAACATTTTAGCGGCGACATTCGTCTCGATCTTGCATCCAAAATTTTATACAGCGCCGACGCATCTATTTATCAGATCGAGCCGCTGGGCGTTGCCATTCCCAAAACGCAGGAAGATTTGATTTCAGCCGTGGAATTGGCGGCAAAATACAAGGTGCCAATTCTCCCACGTGGATCAGGTTCGTCGCTGGCGGGGCAGGCGATTGGCGAAGCTTTGATTTTGGATTGCTCGCGCTGGCTGAATAATCTTGTAGGAATCAATCCCGAAGAAAAAACAGCAACTGTCGAGCCAGGCTTAATTCTTTCGACCTTGAATCGTCAAGCCGCAAAACATGGACTGCAATTCGGCCCCGACCCGGCTTCCGCGGAACGCGCCACGCTGGGCGGAGTCATTGCCAATAATGCCACCGGCGCGCATTCCATTTTGTACGGCATGACGGCAGATCATTTGATTTCGGCGGATGTGATTCTTTCGGATGGCTCAATCGCAACACTTGGAGAAATTCCAATTGAAGAAAGAAGAAAGATGAAAAACGATTCGCTTTTTTCTTCTTTCATCTTTTCTGCTTTGGACATCCGCGAAAAATATTCCGACGCCATCAAACAGAATTATCCAAAGTCGTGGAGAAATTCTGCGGGCTATCGTTTGAATTATCTTTTGCCTTTTTCTGCCACCAAGCCTCCGCGCTGGGACGGGGATTATCCAGCCAACCTTCAACCTTCAACATTAAACCTCGCGCATCTTCTCGCTGGCAGTGAAGGCACCCTCGCGGTCATCCGCCGTGCATCGATCAATCTTGTTGAAAAACCAAAGCGCACAATTTTAGGCGTGCTCAGTTATCGAAGCATCGTCGAAGCGTGTGAAGATGTTCCAAATTTATTGAAGCATCAACCATCGGCGATTGAATTGATTCCGCAGATGATCTTGCGGCTGGCAAAAACTGTCCCGGCCTATGCGTCGCAGATGGGCTGGATTAGCGGCGACCCGGCTGCGGCGCTGGTCGTTGAGTTTAGCGGCGACCAGCCTCAGGCGTTGAAGGATGCGGTTCTTCGTCTGCGTGATGATGTGATCGTCGCCGAGTCGAAAGAAGATCAGGCGCGAGTTTGGAACGTCCGCAAAGTGGGGCTGGGCATTTTGGATTCGCGCCCGCAATCGGCGCGGCCTGCGGCGTTCATCGAAGATTGCGCGATACCGGTCGAGCATCTCGCCGAGTTCGTGAGCGAGATCGAAAAAATTTTGGCGGCGCACAAAACCGAAGGCGGAATTTACGCGCATGCGTCGGCGGGCTGTTTGCACATCCGCCCCATTTTGGATTTGAAAACCGGCGAAGGTGTGCGTTCATTGCGAAGCATTGCCGAACAAACTTTAACGCTGACTTTGCGATTCGGCGGATCGATGGCGTCCGAGCACGGCGACGGGATTGCGCGCGGCGAATGGCTCAAGCAAACGTACGGCGACGAAGTGCTCGCGGCTTTCCGCGACTTGAAGCGGGCGGCTGACCCCGATAACTTGCTCAACCCGAACAAGATGTTCGACGCGCCGCCGATGGACACACATTTGCGTTATGGAGAAAATTATCGCGCCCAAGCCTGGACTCCCGCGATAGATTTTTCCAGCAGCGGCGGATTGGTCACGGCAATCGAACAATGTAACGGCCAGGGCGTTTGCAGAAAAGATTCGGGCGTGATGTGTCCGTCGTTTCAGGCGACGCGCGAGGAACAAAATTCAACGCGGGGTAGGGCAAATTTGCTGAGGGCAATGATTACGAATTACGGATTACGTGACACGTGTTCCGTAATTCGTAACGGACAACTTATTCAAGCAACTTACAACGCGCTTGACCTTTGTTTGGCATGTAAAGGCTGCAAGGCCGAATGTCCATCTGGCGTGGACATGGCGAAATTGAAATTCGCATTCGAAGCCGAATATTACAAGACGCATCGCCGTCCGCTGCGCGATTATGTGTTTGGATATTTCCATGTTGCGGCGAAAATATTTTCATTAGCTGCGCCGCTGGTAAATTTCGCAAACGAAATTTCGCTGGTGAAGAATTTATCTGCGAAGATTTTGGGGATCACGCCCAAGCGTCCGTTCCCGAAATTTTCAGGCAGACGCGCGCATGTAAGTCAAATTGGCAATTTGACCTACCAACAAAAAATAATTTTTCTCTCCGATCCATATTCGAAATATGTCGAGCCGGAAGTGGAACAGGCGGCTTTCGATGTTTTGAACGCTTTGGGCTTCGATGTTTTGGTCTTGCCGGTTGTCAGCGCGGGGGCGGCGTTTTTGTCAAAAGGATTTTTGAACGAAGCGCGGAATCATGCTGAAAAAGTTTTGAATGCGATTCAAAAGATCGATCCGGATTTTTCCATGCCGGTTGTCGGAATCGAGCCGCCGGAAATCTATTCGCTCAAAAATGATTATCTCGATCTGCTGTCCGAGCGATTCGGAGAAGTTGTCAGGCGCGTGAAAAACACCTGGCTGATGGATGAGTTTCTCATCCGGTCTGACGCGTTCAGAAAACGGCGCGCAGCCACTTTAACACAAGATGTCAAACAGAAGATAAAACTTCAACCACATTGCCATCAACGCGCCGAAGGCCCTTCGGTGGATGGTTATCCAAACGGGGTTGACGCGACCATCCAAATATTGCGCGCCTGCGGCTACGATGTCGAACTGATCGATGCGGGTTGCTGCGGCATGGCCGGGACGTTTGGCTACGAAGCCGAACATTATCAACTTTCGCAGCAAGTCGGCGAATTAAAATTATTTCCATTGATCCGACAATCGCAAATCGCAAATCGTAAATCGTCAATAGTCTCGACGGGCGCTGCGTGCCGAATGCAAATCGAGCAGGGGACGGGCGTCGAAGCAATTCATCCGATCATGTTGATCGCAAAGGCTTTGGATGTTTAGTTTTTCCCCTGCATGATTTGCGCCGCCACCGCAAATGCCACGGCCACATTGAACGATCTCTTTTGTCCGCGCATCGTGAGATGAACCACGCGGTCTGCGATTTCCAGAATGCCTGGGTCGACGCCGGTTACTTCGCTGCCCACCACCAGCACGGTAGTTTGATCGGCGGTTAATGAACTGATCGCAGTGTCAATCGATTCGGAATCATCGGTTTGTTCCAGCGCCCAAATTGCGAAGCCTTGTTTTTTCAATCCGCCTGCCAGTTTAAGCGCATCCTTGTGCGCGGACCAGGTCACAAATTCTTCTGCGCCAAGCGACGTTTTTGTCACGGCTTCATTTTCGGGCGTGGGCGTGATGCCGCACAAATATAAATGTTTGAACCCAAACCCATCTGCCGTGCGAAAGATCGAACCGACGTTCCACGCCGAGCGGATGTTGTCGAGCAGGGCATGTAGTTTCCTGTCTTTGAAAATGCTTTCGTCGCGGACTGGCTCCCGTTCGATGCTTCGTTCCAACACCGGGATCGTTTCGCCGAGACAAAGCGGGCAGCGCTCGCCAAATGGGTGATCCGGCATGAGCGGATATCTTAATCCGCAGGCCGGGTTTTGACATGTACGAATTTGGAAGGATGAGATGGGCATTGGGAGTCATTATATAACAGGCAGTATAATTCCAGCATGGACAGAAGGTTTTTTTCGACGCTTTCCGGCATTGGCCTTTTATTGGCGATTTGCTTGACGCCGCTTACATTCGGTTCAGCGCGGACCCTTGAAGCTGCTCCCAACGCTTATGATTTGATCGCCGCTGTAAACGGTTACCGCGCCTCGCGTGGACTGCCGGACTATAACGTTAATTCCATCCTGATGCAGATCGCGCAATCTCAAGCGGAATATCTCGCTTCGACCAATGGCGCGAACGGCCACATCGGGCCGGGCGGCACGCGTCCGATCGATCGCGCCATTGCGGCCGGTTACCCGGTCTCCGGCGGATTCTTTTCGGAGAATTGGCTTGGAGGCGATTACGCAACCGCATCGAGTATCGTATATTCGGGCGCGTGGTCAGATGCCGCGCATCAAAACACAATGCTCTCTCCAAACCTGGCAGATATTGGCGCAGGGATCGCAGCGAGCGGGGGTATGGTGTATGTGGTGATCGATTGCGGCCTCTCCACAACTTCACAGATCAACACACCATCTGCCGGTAATCCGACCATCGTTGTCAGTGGGACGGCCGCGACCCGGGAGAAGCCAATCTCGGTGGCAATTGTCAGCACGCCGGATACGAGCGGCAATATTTATCATGTCGTTCAATTTGGTCAAACACTCTGGCAGATCGCCCTGGCTTACAAAACGACCATCAACGAGATCAAGCAAAAGAATAATTTGCAATCCAACGATATTTATATCGGGCAAAAACTGCTCATCGGCCACGCCGACACGCCAACGCCTGCCCCGCCGACGAGCGCCCCAACAATTGTCCCACCCACTTCAACGTCGAGTCCGACGCTGGTGGTTTTAACGGAAACACCGACAGCCACGGCAACAGCAGTTGTGGTTGTGCCCGCTTCAAGTCCCGCGGGAAGCGTGGCAGTTATCGCGATTGTTTTGGTCGCTTTGTTCGCGGCAGGAATGGTTGCATGGGCGGGGCGAAGCCGTCCCGTCTAATATTGTTGGACAATAGGAGCAGCTTATGAGTGAAATCCGAATTGATGCATTACTGCCTCAGGAAATGGCGACGCGCGCCGAGTATCTTGGCGTCCGAAAAGCGGAGATGCCTTTCCTGAAAATGTTCATGCTGTCTGTTCTGGCTGGCGCGTTCATTGCCCTGGGCGCCATCTTTGCGACCACGGTGGGGGCGGGGAGCATGGCTGTGACAACGCCGGATGGCGCGACTGCATTCAGCGCCGGTTTGCCGTACGGCGTTGTGCGCCTGCTTTCAGGGTTTGTCTTTTCCCTGGGGCTGATCCTGGTGGTGGTCGGCGGCGCGGAATTGTTCACCGGAAACAACCTGATCGTGATGGCGTGGGCCAGCGGCAAGATCAGCGGACTTTCGGTCCTTCGCAACTGGGCGATCGTTTACCTGGGCAACTTTGTCGGCTCGGTTGGCACCGCCGTGTTGATGTTCTTTACCAGGCAATATACATTTGGCGCCAATGCAATCGGGATCGCCGCTTTGAAAACTGCGATTGCCAAATGCGAGTTGACTTTTATTCAAGCGGTTGCGCTGGGGATTTTGTGCAATGCGCTGGTCTGCCTGGCGGTGTGGATGACGTTCAGCGCGCGCAGTTCGATGGATAAGATACTGGCGATCATCTTTCCGATCACGGCTTTTGTGGCCGCCGGCTTTGAGCACAGCGTGGCGAATATGTATTTCATCCCGTACGCCTTGCTTATCAAGGATTTCGACCCGGCCTTTATTCAGTCGGTCAGCGGCAAGGTGCCTCATCTCAACGAACTGACCTGGCAGACATTCTTCCTGGGCAACCTTTTGCCCGTCACGATCGGCAATATCATCGGCGGAGCGGTTCTGGTCGCCGCCGTGTATTGGGCGATTTTCCTGCGCCCGACCGAGTCCTAATTCGAAAAGGAGAGAAATATGAAAGCTTACGTTTTGATCAAGATCCGCTCGGGGGAGGTAAAGGAGGTTGTGCGGAGCTTGCGCAAGGTGGATGGCGTAACCGAAGCGCACATGACTTTTGGACCGTACGATGCCGTGGCCGAAGTGGAGACTTCGGATGTCGCCAAACTGGGTTCGATTACCGCCTCCAAGATCCAGCCGATCCCGGGCGTGGAGCAGACGCTCACTTGCCTGGCGGTTGACATCTAGGTTTGCCATAACGGGAGAGCCGCCCTTTTCCTGACGACAGTCACTTTGCATAGTGACTGTCGTCTTGTTTTTTTTGTTTTATACCCGTCACGGTCACAAATTGCGGTTTTCAGAATCTGGAAAATCGAACCGCGACCCTAACCGCTCCCGCCGCACTCAAGCTGAGAACCAGCGGCATGAGCGGGCCGCTGTATAACATGCGGCTGTCCACAGCCATGTAAGCCAGCGTCACCATGATTAGGCTGATCCATAAAGGCCATGTTCGCCAAAGATTATTTCGTATCTCCACGAATGCAAGGATCAACAAAACAAGTTGCAGCGCCGCCAGCGCATATTGTGTCGGTCCCATCGGGAAGCCGAAGCCCACGCTGACCTGCCAGTCGAACCACAGCATGAAGAAGCGATAGGCAGACAGCAGCACATAATGTAAAGGGTTGGCGGCGATGATCCTGAGTCCCTCCTGGCGGTAGACCGCGTCCATCTGCGCTTCGTTCTCATGGCCGGTCAGGTCCGTGTGGCGCGCGATCAAAGCCTGGATGGCCGCCCAGCCTTCATCGTTGCTGACGTAATGCAGATAATTATTCGTGCCCACGCTAAAGTTGTGGCGATAGATGTTGTACCCAACCAGGCTGGAGCCGGTCAGCGGTTGACCGAAAGCCATGTCCGTGTAGATGAGCCACGGCGCCATGAAGACTCCGAGCATGGCGGCTGCCAATAAAGCGGGTTTCAGCCAGTTCCAGACTTGTCCCCTTAAGTTCCGGCGTTCGATGACACAGCCGACGATCACGGTCAGCGCCACCATCAACATGGCCGAGCGCGACATGACCGCCATGCCCAATGCCAATCCTGCCAGCAGCCAGTCGCGGACGCGGTCCGTGCGGCGGGCTTTCATCACGAAATAGATTCCAACCGTCACACCCAGGCCGGCTAACAGGTCACCGGACACTTGCGGAATCAGAATGTACGCGCGCGGGTAGAGGGTCCAGGCCAGAGCCGCCAGTAAACCTGTCGAAGGCCCGGCCCATTCACGGGTCAGGTAGAAGAGCGCGATCACGATCCCGATGTGGAGAATCAACTCAGTCAATGCCGCGGCCATCAGGGATTCTTTGAAGAGCGCCGCGATGCCTGCAAATAATAAAACAGGAGCGGGTTCGCGCATGGCCGTGTACGGTGTGGACGCGTTGCAGAATGGAAAATAATATTGATTGCAAAAGCTGTAGCCGTAGCCGTGCACCAGGTTCAAGGCGATGCCCCACCAACTGACGGTCTCGCCGTTTTGCGGGTTGGGCGGCGTCGAGCGCAGAAACAGAATGCCGAACAGCCAGGCTAACACAGCGATCAGCGTCAGGAGCAGGGATGTGTGGGTTTGTATGTACTCTGCTGCCCGGTGGGTTGATTTCATAAGTTTATTCTGCCTTTCTACTTCACCTTACAAAGTATAATTTTCCAATGAATAGTTACGGGCTTATCTTCCGTGTCCACGCAGTCCAGCGCATGTTCGAGCGCGGGATATCCGAAAAGAAAGTGCGTCAGGCATTGGAGGCGGGAGACGTTATCGAAGATTATTCGGGAGAGATGCCGGAGCCAAGCCGATTGATCCTGGGGTTTCAGGGCAGGCGTCCGTTCCATGTGGTTACGTCTGAAAATACAGATACAAAAGAAACTACCATCATCACGGTTTACGTCCCCGATCCCGATAAATGGAAAAAAGATTCCCGGAGCCGGAAATGAAAGACTTTAAC
>JAJYOH010000181.1 GCA_021796315.1 Chloroflexota bacterium | reverse complement strand
CTATGCCGCTCTGGCAACGGTCTTGAATACCGCCAAACGACATGGGCAGAGCGCTTTTCAGAAACTGGTTGCCTTGCTAGGCCAGCCTGTTTTGCCTTTCCTCGACGCTACCGTGTGACCTGTTACGCGTGAACTATTCTTCGTAGGCCTTCAAGAAATCGTCTCTTGAAATCCCACATTGAGAGAGAATTGTACGCAGGGTGGAGCTTTTGAGCGTACGGTGATTTGGCATGGTTAGTGGTGTTTTTGTCCCATCTGGATTTTCACGTTGCATTGCAATGTGATTCCCCTCTCTTACAAGGAGAAAGCCCAATCACTCGAACGCCTTAATCACCTTCGTTTTTGGCGCGTCGACGGGGAACTTTGGCATTAGACTGCTACCCCCATCTCAGCGATAAATGCTTCCAACACAGGCGTTTCCGCGTTCAACACATCTTTGCCAAAGGTTGCAATATGAAATTGAATTGCAGATTTGACATCCGCGAGTGCATCTTCGTAAGTATCACCTTCTGCGACTACAACGCCTTTTAATCCCAAAGGATAAGCCACATAACCGTCAGAATGTTTCTCAACGATAATTTTGAATTGCTGTAACATTAGGAATCTCCTTTACTTGACTGCCCCAATTATACAACCATCCATAGTTGAAGGTTTGCATGTTAGAAGGTTGAAAGTTGCCCGACCTAATGATTTTAACCTGTAACTTGTAACTTTCCAACCTTTGAACTTATACAGGGGTCAATCCAACCCTCGGCGTTGGTCGCTGGTAGAGTTCGCGGACAACAGGTTTGTCTTGTGAAGCATGGCAGAGACCTGCCCTGAGCTTGTCGAAGGGAAAACGCGAAGTTTGCGGGTTTCGGTCATGAGTTTCCCCGAATGTAGGCTGGTCAAATTATACGGCAGAATGGGCATTGCGGCGCTATTTTCGGTTTGAGCCCGTCAAATCTAAGTTTGAGAGGCTCTGATTTTGGTTAAGCGGCTGAAAATAAATTTTGAGCCGCTTAACTTGATTTTGAGCCAGTCAAAATTTGGTTTGATGATAGAAAAAATTGCAGGAAAACCTGATGAAAATTCTTGTTGTTTCAGTCGGTGGGATAGTGTTAGCGTCAGGCATCAGAGTTTCTTCGAGTTAGGATGATGGTCAAGTTATACTGTCATTTCCACCTGTTGTATAATCAAACTATGACGCGCAAGACTGTGATCTCCCGCATCCGCAAACATCGCGACCAATTGACCAAATTGGGCGTGAAGTCACTGTCTATTTTTGGATCGGTGGCTCGCGGAGAAGAACGTCCAAACAGCGATGTGGATATTCTCGTCGAATTTGAAGGCCGCGCGACATTTGATCGCTTCATGGATACCAAGTTCTATCTGGAAGAATTACTCGGTTGTAAAGTAGATTTGGTCACGCCACAAGCCATCAAGCCGCGCATGAAACCACACGTCATGCAGGATTTAGTACATGTCGCGTGATGAGTCGCTTTATCTTGAAGATATAAAAGATGCGTGCAAAAGAGTCTCCGACTACACAGCGGGATTGAATTATGAAGACTTTGTCGGCAGCCATCTTGTTTTCGACGCCGTGGTTCGAAATTTGGAAATCATCGGCGAAGCCACAAAAAACATTTCGGAAGAAACGCGGCTAAAATATCCACAAGTGAAATGGCGAAAAATTGCAGGCTTCCGCGATATTGTGGCTCATAATTATTTTGGGGTCAGTGATGAAATCGTATGGGATGTTGTCGAGAATGAAATCCCGCCATTGCTGGAACAAGTAAAAACCATTCTTTCGGAAAAATAAAACTCCCTGGATATATCATGAAAATCGGCATCATCGGCGCGATGGAAGAAGAACTGCTTCCCATTCGCCAGCACACGCAGCATCTGGAACAAATCCAAAAATCGAGTCGCAGTTTTTGGCATGGTGAAGTCTACGGCCATGAAATCTACCTAACGCGCTGCGACCCGGGCAAGGTCAATGCGGCGATTGCGGCACAGCAATTGATCGACCATTTCGGTGTCGACGCGATTTTCAACATGGGCAGTTCGGGCGCGCTCGCACCTGAACTCGAAGTCGGCGATCTGGTCATCGCCACCGAAGCCATCCAACACGATTTCGATATCACCAGTTGGGGACTGAAACCCGGCGAGTTGATCTTCGATGCGGTGACTGCCCGGGATACCGGCCAGTTGAAATTCCGCACGCAACAGATTTTCAATTCAGACCCAAAATTATCGCAACTGGCTTTTGATACAGCCAATCAAATTGAATTAACCGAATTAAACGGCCACACGCCCAAAGTCTATTCGGGACGCGTTTTGAGCGGCGACCAGTTCATCGGTCAGCGCGAGAAAGCCGAACGGCTTTGGTCAACGCTGCACGGTCTCTGCACGGATATGGAAGCGGCCGCCATTTCACACACCTGTTCCATCAACAACGTGCCTTTTCTCTGCATCCGCGCCATCTCGGACAAGGCCGATCACACCGCCACCGTTTCCTTCACCGACTTCTTAGCCGAGGCCACGGCCAATTACGGAAAGATATTCGATCTGGTCATCAAAAAGATGGATCGTTTCAAGTAGGGAATTGCCAGGCTGCAAACCTGGCCTGCAACCTCATCGATTCAAAAAGCCGCAGAGAATTCTCTGCGGCTTTTTATTTTCAATCCATCGCTCTTCGCTTTGCCGCGCTCAGGGCGATAAGAAAGGTTTTTGCGTCACAAATATTTTCTTTATCAAGCCTTGATCAAGCGCAAGACAAAGAGAAGCACCAACGCTCCAGCCAGGGCGGTAATGAACAGGCCAAGCAGACCTGCGCCAACCGAGATATGAAGCAGGCCAAACAGCCAGCCGCCGATGAACGAGCCGATCACACCGATGATCAGATCACCGATCAGGCCAAACCCCTTGCCTTTCATGATCTTTCCGGCCAGCCACCCAGCCAGGATGCCGATCACGACCAAAATCAAAATACTTGTAAGACTCATGTTAGTTCTCCTTTGTTTCTAATTTCGAGGACGACTGAATAATTTTACATTAAATTTTGAGGCACCGAAAGGACAACCCTATTTGATGACTTAATGTCCACCGGGCATGGGCGTTTGCGGAGCGCCGCGTCCGCTCCACTTGCCGGGCCAGCCGGGAAGAAAAGCCGCCAATATCAAAGCCCCGATCGACGCATAGAAAGTCAGGCTATAGGCTGCTTCGAAACCTTGCATGGTTTGGTCACAAGCCAGTTTCAATCCAGCAATAATATTGGACCTGGCCGCGTTCGCCGCCTGCAATGGCAACGAAGCCAGGGAAGCGTCCGTGCCGGGCGGCAAATTATTCTGCGCCGTGACACCGGGCGTCTCACAGACGCCGAACGGGGCGGTGACATTGGTTATAGCATCCTCCATTTGGGTCTGCATGGCTTGAATATCCGGCGACAGGAAGCCAACCAAAATCGTTGCCAGGGCGGCCACCGCAACAGCCTGGACAACGAAGCGGGTACTGTTCAACAAGGACGAACCACGCGGCAAGAGATCAAGATGAATACTGCTCAATGCTGTGACGTAGGAAGTCTGCAACGTCAGGCCGACTGCCAATCCGCGTAAGGCCAGCAAAAACACAATGTAACTGATCGGCGTCAGCGCCTGGATTTGGGAAAGCTGCCAGGTGTTGATACACAGGATGATAAACCCGGTCACCATGATCATGCGCGGACCGATCTTATCGTAAAGCCGCCCGGCCATCGGAGTGGCAAAGGCCGAGGTGGCCGCCACGCCCAATAAAATGAATCCCGCCTCGAGCGCAGTCCGACCGCGGAAGGATTGCAGATAGACCGGCATCAGGAATTCCGCGCCGAACAACGCCACCGTCGCAACGTATCCCACCAGACTGGCATTCAGAAAAACCGGGTTGGCAAAAAGCCGTAGATTGACCATCGGCTCTTTTGCCACATACAACTCGATAATGGCGTGTATCACCAACGCAACCACTCCAAGACCCAAAAGGATTAATGTAGTGGAACCAGTCCAGCCAAAGGTCTCAGCTTCAGTTGCGGCGTACAAGACCAGGCCAAATCCGGCGACAGCTGTGATCAAACCAGCCGGGTCAAAGATGGGACGCTTCTCGACACGAAAGTCCAACAGGAAGCGCGAACCGAGAAACACGCCGATGATGCCGATCGGCACGTTGACGAAGAAGATGGCGCGCCACAGATTAACATCCACCAACCAGCCGCCCAGGATCGGACCGAGGGCCGGGGCCACAACCAAAGCGATGCCAAAGATGCCGAATGCGGTTCCCTGCTCCTTGGGCGGAAAGACGCGGTACATCTGCGCAGGCCCAAGCGGCTGGGCCATGCCGCCGCCGATTCCCTGCAAAGCGCGCGCCGCGATCAGCAAACCCAGCGAAGGAGCGACCCCGCACAGGAAAGAACCCAGCGTAAAGAGCGCCAGGCCAAAAAGATAAATTTTCTTAATGCCAAAACGGTCGGCCAAAAAACCGGAGACGGGAGTGGTAACTCCCAACGCCAACACATAAATGCTTAAAACCCATTGAGCATCGGTCAGGCTGGCGCCAAATTCCGCCCGCAATGTTGGGAAGGCAATATTCACGATCGTCGAATCCAAAATGACCATGAATATCCCGAACATCACGGAGATCAATACTTTCCATTTACGTTCCAAACCTGCTGGCTTGTTTGCTGGCACGGCGTCAATCGTCATATATCAAGTTACCTTTCTAAAGTGAGTCTCGATCAAGTAGGTTGCGGATGTGATTGTTTCGGAATCGCTTACTCGGGTCAGGGAATTGGGGATTATACGGCAGAAGTATTTTTTATAAAGCGGGAAAGAAAAAGAGTTATATAAAACTTTTACGCACAGGTATACTTATTTACAAATGGAGTGATCGATGAAAACACGCGTCCTGTCCGGCATTCTTGCTTTCAGCCTGCTCTTGTTAAGTTGCGGAGCAATCACTGGCGTTCCATCCACGCCTTCCATCACTCCAGCCGCGTCAACAGTTTTCCCTGCTACGATCCCATCACCCGATCAAGGCTCGGATAGTTTAGGCGATCCGCTTTACCCCAAAATGGGGAACGGCGGTTACGATGCCCAACATTACACAATTGACCTGAACGTAGATGTGAAAAAGAATTTCATTGACGGACGCAGCACACTGGATGCGGTTGCCACACAAACGCTCGGTTCCTTTAATTTGGATTTTCACGGGTTGGACATCAGCAGTGTAACCGTCAACGCCTCCCCCGCGGACTTCAAGCGGGCCGCCGATGAATTGACTGTCATCCCCGCTGAGACTTTATCTTCGGGACAGCCATTTACGGTGGCTGTCGCTTATAGCGGTAATCCACAGCCAGTTAACGATCCCAGCGTGCCGGGCGAAACGGTCGGCTGGTTCAACTATCAGTCGGGGATTTTCGTTGTCAGCGAAGTCAATGGCGCGATGGATTGGTATCCGGTCAATAATCATCCATCCGATAAAGCCGCCTACACTTTCAGGATCACCACACCCAAACCTTACATCGTCGCCGCGAACGGACTCTTGAAAAGCACAACCGATAACGGCGATACTCAAACTTATCTTTGGGAAGAAAGCGTCCCGATGGCAAGCTATCTTGCGACCCTTGAAATCGGGAATTACAAGATCGTCACGCAAAACGGACCGAACGGCCTGCCGATCCGAAATTATTTTCCATCAACCGATTTAACAAAAGCGATGGAAGTGACCGGCAAAACCAGCGACATGATCGCTTATTACAGCGGCGTCTTTGGCCCCTATCCATTTGAGGCATACGGCATCGTGGTCATTCCAGAAGACCTGGGGTTTGCGTTGGAAGACCAAACCTTATCCGTCTTCGGTCAGGACATGCTGGACGAGATCACCGCTGCACATGAACTTTCGCATCAGTGGTTCGGCGATAGCGTCAGTCTAAAATCATGGCAGGATATTTGGCTCAACGAAGGCTTTGCAACCTACGCCGAAGCTTTATGGACGGAGCACAAAAACGGAAAAGCCGCCGGAGAAAAATATATGCTTGACCTTTACGACCAGGCCAAATCAGAAGGCGCGCCCGGCAGGCCGTCAGTGGCGAATCTTTTTAGTGAGTCCGTTTATTATCGCGGCGCATGGGTCTTGTACGCGCTCCGCCTCAAGGTCGGGGACGAAGCGTTCTTCAAGATCCTGCACGAATATTATGCGCGGTACGCGGGCAAGAACGCCAGCTCCAGCGACTTTATCGCCGTCGCTCAAGACGTCAGCGGACAAGACCTGAAAAGCTTTTTCAACGATTGGCTGTATTCAGACCAAATTCCGCCCATGCCGCAATCTGGAAATTAACGGGAACAGAAAGCAAGTTGCGGCGTCTTTCAAATATCCAACCAAATCGGAGGAACCATGAAATCGCCCATACTCAAAATCTTTTCGATCATAATTGCCCTCGGAGTTCTGATGACAGCATGTGCCCCTCAACCGCAAGCCAGCCTTGCTCAATCCAACGTTCAACGTGATACAAAACCGTCGGCCTCGACCGACGATATTTCCAAACTTGTGAATGGCAACAATGCCTTCGCCCTTGACCTTTACCAATCGCTTCGCACGGCCGACGGCAACCTGATCTATTCGCCTTACAGCATTTCACTCGCCCTGGCCATGACTTATGGCGGCGCGCGCAACGAAACAGAATCCCAAATGGCATCCGCTTTGCATTTCGATCTTCCACAGGCACAACTGCATCCGGCGTTCAACGCGCTTGACTTGCAGTTAGCGCAACGCGGCAAAACCCAATCCAAAGACCAGCCTTTGCAGTTGAACATTGCCAACGCCGTATGGGCCGAACAGACGTATCCGTTCCTGCAAAATTATCTCGACCTGATCGCTCTCAACTATGGGGCCGGCATTCATCTCGCTGATTTCGTCAACCAATACGAACCGGCCCGCAAGGAGATCAATAGCTGGGTCAGCGATCAGACGAATAAAAAAATAAATGACCTGCTTGCGCAGGGAACGCTAAACCCGAACACGCGCATGGTGCTGGTCAACGCCATTTATTTCAAAGCTGATTGGCAAAATCAATTCGACCCGAACAACACATCCGACGCGCCATTCCATCTGCTCGACGGCTCCACGTCACAGGTCAGGATGATGAACAATGAACATCTCACCATCCCATACACAAAAGGCGATGGATATCAAGCCGTTGAATTAACTTATACAGGCGGGACCGCCGCGATGGATTTGGTCGTCCCGGATGAAGGCAATTTCAGTCCGTTCGAGTCGGCGCTGACTGCCCAGAAATTGGATGAAATTCTCGGCAATATGCAGCCAGCCTCGGTCGCGCTTGGCCTCCCCAAATTCACTTTCACTCATGACTTCAATTTGAGCGACACACTTAAAACATTGGGCATGTCGGACGCGTTCGATCCCAACAAAGCGGATTTCTCCGGCATGACGGGCAACCACGATCTCTTCATCAGCGATGTGATTCACAAGGCATTCGTCGCTGTGGATGAAAAAGGCACCGAGGCCGCCGCGGCAACGGCCATCATGATGCAGGCCACCAGCATCATGATGACAGACGTCAACCTGACCATCGACCGCCCCTTCATCTTCGTCATCCGCGATACAACCAGCGGACAAATTCTATTCGTCGGACGCGCGCTTAACCCGGCGCAATAATTCAACCAGACATTGCAGGTCGCGCTTGCGAAATCATCGAAGAGGAAAACGCGACCTGCTTTTTTTACATACAGATCACAACTCATTAATCCTCCCTTTACACCTCCCGGCTATGATTCGCTCATCGCAAAGGAGGCTCAATGTTTAAGATAGGAACCGCATTAAAATTATCGCTCGTCGTAATACTGCTCTTGGCCTGCTCATGGATAACTCCCCAGACACAATCCAATCCAACTGTCACGCCGCCGCAACAAAATATCCCATCAACAAATAATCAATCCGGCAACAAGCCGGCTTATTCGGGCGGCACAATTTCGCCGCCGTCAAACGATCTTATCGCCGCGCGATCCAGGATCAAGCACATCGTGATCATCATGCAGGAGAACCGCTCATTTGATACCTACTTCGGTACATACCCCGGAGCCGACGGCATTCCAACCCAAAACGGAAAATTCACTGTTTGCGTCAACGACCCCGCAACTGGAAATTGCGTTTATCCTTTTCATGATGCAGCGGACAAAAACCTCGGCGGCCCACACGGACAAAACAACGCCAGCGCCGATATCAACAATGGACAGATGAACGGCTTCATAAGCCAGGCTGAAAAGGGAAAGGCCGGTTGCGAAGCAACGCATGACCCATCCTGCGGCGGAGGCTCGACCGATGTGATGGGTTATCACGATGCGCGCGAGATTCCAAATTACTGGACGTACGCACAGAACTTTGTTTTACAGGATCATCTGTTCGAACCGAACGCATCATGGAGTTTGCCGGCGCATTTATTCATGGTCTCCGAATGGTCAGCCAAGTGCAGCAAAGCTGGCGATCCGATGAGCTGCATCAACGCATTGCAGTCGCCTGGCAACCCGCCGGATTTCCATCCCAGTCGTCCAAAGGCGGCCAATGTGCCGCCGCCTGATTACGCGTGGACAGACTTGACTTATTTACTTTTCAAGAATCAAGTGCCATGGAAATATTACGTTCAGACTGGAATCCAACCGGATTGCGCCAACGACGCAGCGGATTGCCCGCCGGTTCATCAGGACGCGAAGACGCCCGGCATCTGGAATCCGCTGCCCTACTTTGATACCGTCAAACAGGACGACCAGCTTCAGAACATCACGAACGTTACGAATTTTTATGTAGACGCCAGAAACGGCACACTGCCTTCTGTCAGCTGGATCACACCCAGCGGCGCGAACAGCGAGCATCCACCGGCTCTTGTCAGCGACGGGCAAGCCTGGACTACAAGCTTGATCAACGCGGTCATGCAAGGTCCTGATTGGGATAGCACAGTCATCATCCTTTCGTGGGACGACTGGGGCGGCTTCTACGATCATGTTGTTCCGCCGCACGTGGATGAAAACGGATATGGCTTGCGTGTGCCGGGACTGGTCATTAGTCCGTTTGCCAAACAAGGTTTCATTGACCATCAGGTTCTGAGTCATGATGCCTACGTCAAACTCATCGAGGATATTTTCCTCGGCGGCCAGCGGATCGATCCCACCACTGACGGCCGCCCGGATCCTCGACCGACCGTGCGCGAGAACGCGCCGATCCTCGGCGATTTGCTCAATGATTTTGATTTCAATCAGGCGCCGCGCCTGCCGCTTGTTCTGTCGGTCAATCCGCCGCCCGGTCCGGTATCCACACCCGGAAGTTAATCCAATTCCAAAAGCAGGCCACGCTTTTAGCGTGGCCTACTTTTCAATGGGGGCACTCAAAGGTTGTTGGTAAATAGGCTCAAGCCGCCGTCCTCGGCGGCGCTTTGCGAGTAAATCCTGCACCGAGGACGGCGCAGGGAGCAAACTCATCTACATACTTTTAGCGCACCCCTTTTTAATCGCCGCCAACCAAGCTGGCAGTTGATCAAACAATCTCTTCATGATCTCGTACGTTCGCCGAGTAAATAATTCATAATTACCATAAGCTTCCCCGCCAGCCCCGCCAACTAAATCAGTAACGCCCCGCAGGATCAGGCACCGGATGCCATTCCGTTTTGCCACCCAGGCAATCGCACCCGATTCCCAGTCTGCCGCAAATGCGCCATATTTTTCGATCAGCATGGGAATATCTTCAACGATAATATCGCGGTCTCCGGACGCCAACAAGCCGCGCAAAACCGGACTCGGCAAAATATGCGGCAGCCAGGACAAATCCAACTCAGTTGTATAAAAGGCGATCTCTTCCAAACCGTCAGTCATCTGTTCAAAGATATCATAGACAATTGTTTTCTCGACCAAGATAATTGTGCCGCGCTCGACACCTGCACTTGCGCCAGGTGCAAGTGTGCGG
>JAJYOH010000180.1 GCA_021796315.1 Chloroflexota bacterium | reverse complement strand
CGTTAAGAGACTGCGCTGCACCGCACCGATGCTGGCCGCAGAGATATTTCCGTATGTGGTTTGGAATTGTGCGGCGTTGTTGCCCACGTATTGCAACATAGCCTGCAAGTCCTTGAGATCGAGCAGGAGCAGGCCATTGTCATCCGCGATCTTGAACACAAGACTCAGCACTGCGCTCTGAGTATCATTCAGATCGAACAGGCGCGCTAATAGTAAAGGTCCCATCTCTGAGATGGTTGCACGAATGGGGTGTCCTTGTTCTCCAAATACATCCCAATAAATAACGGGATAACCCTGAAAGGAAAAGTCCTTAAGCTTCAAGAGTTGAATGCGTTCCTGAATTTTAGGATTGTCCCTGCCCGGCTGGCTAATTCCTGATAGGTCCCCTTTTACATCAGCCATAAAAACAGAAACGCCGATGCGACTGAGACCCTCGGCAAGCACCTGCAAACTGATTGTCTTTCCTGTGCCAGTCGCGCCGGCGATCAATCCGTGGCGATTTGCCATTTGCGGCAATAGATAAAGATCTGTCTCCCCTTGTGCGATTCGAATCGGATCAGCCATGACCTCTCCTGTTATAGCGGTGGATTCTTGGATGAACAAGGAAGCAGGCTGACACGGCTGCGGAGTCGACCAGTTAGCCAGCCTGCTTTATTATATGTTACAAGCCTTCGATCAGGTTGCCTGCGGCCAGGATTATGAAGCCGATGACGACCAGCCAGAATGCGAAGCCGGAAAGCACCGGAATTGTCACAAGGCCGGCAATTACGCCAACCACTGCTACAACGACGGCAATCCAAAACGTAATTTGCTTGGGTGCGCTGATATTCATATTCTGCCTCCAGATGAATTGATGAAATAACCTTCGCGACTCCGTGGCTAAACAGGCCAGTCATTGAAGGAATTGCTGTGCATCTCAACAGATAACGCAACCTGACTCAGCGATGGTACTCGTGTTCCTCTGCCTCAATCGCTTCAGCCTTGGTTTTGTGGGTGGTTCCACCGGGATGATTCGGCGGTGAATAGATGGTGTAAAGGAACACAGGCGCAGTTTTTGATGTATTGATTACGTTATGGTATGTACCTGCGGGAATGATGGCTGCATCATCCTGGTGCAGGATATGTTCTTCCTTTTCATCGAGAATGAACGTTACTTCCCCGGCTTCAATCCTGAAGAATTGATCAACCTGTTCATGCACCTCGTTGCCGATCTCCTCTCCGGGTTGCAGACACATCACCACCAGTTGACAGAATTTCCCGGTGTACAGCACCTTGCGGAAATTTTTGTTTGAAAGAGTTGCTTCTTCAATGGGAACAAAATAACCTGTCATGGGTTCAGCTCCTTTTCATGAAGTACTCTTGCATTGGTTGCGTTGGGATGATGCAGACCGCGTTGCTTTGGATTCTAATAAGTGACAACTCTCGGCAGTTTTTTGGTTTGTTTGATCCAGTCTTCGATTTGGTTCAAGGCGGGCATCTTGTTGACCAGATTTTTAGCCTGATTTATTTCCTGCATCTTCGCATACAGGTTGTTTGCCACACGCTTGGAAAGCTCAACAACCGTGTCAGCACCAGCTTGTTCCAGCAGTTCGGAATACTGGCCGCCAACACCTTTGATCCGATATAGATCAGCCATGTTGACCCATTCCAGAATTTTACTGTTTCCGATCCCAGTCATGGCCTCGATTTCACCGCGGCCCTTGGCGGATGCTCCCTTTTTCAAGAGCGCTTCTGTTGTGCGGATGCCGGCCTTCGCCAGCTTTTCAGCATATGCCGGTCCGATCCCCTGCACATCAATGATTTTCATTCTTCCTCCTTGTCAGAGTATTGTTGATGGATCATCTCATCTTTGCAATTCACCTCGACGAAAAATCATTTTCCTCCCAGCAGTTTGCTCGCCATGCCCAGCACCTCATCCAAAGCTGAACCGTCCCGATCTGTATCCAATAGGGTGTTCAACACTCCCATCATGCCGGGGTTGGATTGCTGGGCCATCTGTTGTTGGCCGCCGAGGAAGGCCGATAGGCCATTTGTGTCCAAATTATTTTGCTGCCGCTGCTGGCCGAGTATTCCCATCACCAGCGGCGCGGCAATTTGGAGTAGTTGTCCAATCTGACCGCTATTCAATCCGGTTCCTTGTGCCAGGCCTTGTGTGACCACGGGCTGTTGTCCGCCTAGGATATGGCTCAGAATTCCAGCCCCATTGGCAGACTGGGGGTCATCCAGAAAGCCTGACACATTGTTCAAGATGGAACCATCGTGGTCCTGGGTCAAAGCCTGATGAAGCGCCTGTGCCCCTTCAGGTTTGGATGCGTTGTTGGCCAGGGCCGAAAGAAGCAACGGGAGCGCCGCCGATAGCGCCGAGCTGGTCGTTTGCTGATCCGCACCAATCTGTTGACCGATGCGGGATAGGTCCTGCCCGGATAATTGTTGCATCAGTTGTTGTGTTAAAGCATCCATATTTTGATCCTCCGAATTTATTGGCCGCCATTGCAGGGTGGGCAGGAAAGCCTCCAACCATCTTCGTGGCGGTAACGCGCTAACGCGGCACCCAACGCGTCCGGCATAACAACATCAACATGCCAGGCGCTGCTGGGCACCGCTTTTTTGCACATGGGATCGGGCTTATGCTTATCAGTGCAAAAGACTCTCAGGAATATTCCCGCCGTTCTCGGCGATCTTCTGCAGCACGGTCTTATGCAGCCAGGTGTTCATTTTGGCAGAGTCGCTCATCAAGTCAGCGGGACAGCCAAGCTCGGTGGCAAGCTCTTTGCGGGCGTTAAGACTGCTGTCAATCCCAAGCAGTTTCAACAGGTCAACAATCGAAACTTTCCAATCCAACCCGGACTTTTCTCCTGCCAGGCTGTTGAGTTTGCTCATCACATCCACAACCGGGATGGCGGCGACAGCTGGTTTCGGCGGAGCATAGTTGGATGTCTGCGGAGTAGCGAACGCAGCTGATTTGGCTGGCGCAGCAGTAACAGCCGGCGCGGCCGGTTTCTGTATCCCAAGCTTTTGAAGAATATCTGTGAAGATACTCATTGCATCTCCTCTCAAGGTGATGTTTGGGTTATTTCTTCTTTCCCAACAGGCCGCCGATCACATCTGTGGCAGCTTTGACATTGCCGTCGTTGCTCAGCAACGCGTCAATTTGCGGACCCACCGCCGCGGGCAGCTTCTTCTTCAAGTAATCAACGACGAGTTTAACGATGGTTTGGGCTGTGGCTTCTGGAATGCCGGTCTTCTTGACGATCAAACTGACCAACTCATTCATAGTTCCTCCAAATCGAAACCCCTCGACGACTGGACGGCGAACTACATCCGTTTCCACTAACTATGAAATCAAATCCACCTAAATGTCATAATAGCATGTTTTGTGGAGCATTTCAATTAGCGAATGTCATATTAGCTATACTGTCCCCTTTGAATGAAATTTCTCTATTCCACAATATCAAAGGCAGACCGTTCTTGCCACCGAGGCTCCTGCTTGTATCGTCCGCCGGTTATCTCTATAGTGAACATAGTAGCGGAAGAATATCCGCTGAGCATGAGGGATATCATCTGGGCGCGTGATTGCGGGAGGGCAGTAAGATGAACAAGTCCACATATCGCGGCATTGCGGCTGTATTGGCTGTTTGGCTGGCAGCCGTGTCATGCCAATTCCTGACGGGCGTTTCGCAGGCTCCAACGGTTCCAGCAGAGAATATTGCCTACACGGCAGCGGTTCTGGCGCTCACTGCACAGGCCAGCGCCATGCCATTTACTGTAGAAACTGCCCCCGTGTCAACAGTGGCGATCGAGGCGACGCCCATGACGCAGGAGCAAGTCTGGTTCCCGTCTATAGACAGTCATTGCCGCGCAGGCCCCGGCATCCAGTATGAGTCGATCACGGTTCTTTGGTCGGGTCAGCGACTTGCAGCTCTGGGTCGGGATAAGAGCGGAAACTGGATTCAGGTGCAGATGCAACTGAGCACGAACACTTGCTGGACTAGAGTAGAAACTGGAAACCTCTCCGGCAGCGAGGATGATCTTCCAATCGTCAGCATACCGAATCCGGTTCCAACGGCAACGCTTCCGAAACCTGCTGCTTCTGGTTCGGATATTGATGTACTGCGGGTGGGAGCAAGTTCGCAGGAAGCGCGCGACATTATCTATCTGGACATCCGCAACAATGGCCCCGACGATTTCTCAGGATTGGTACGCATCGTATGCACGGGACAATCGAAGCTCAGAGATGAGCCTTACACGGAAGGGCGGATAGGCCGTGAGGATTACGTTGATCTCACGATTTCCGAAGGAATGACCGGCACGATAAACACTGATGTGGAGACTGACACGGCGTCGTATTCCTACCCAGCCATTCAATGCATTCTTACAGTTCCTAACAACCTGGACGCAAACCCGAAGAACAACAGCGGTGCAACGAGTATTCCGTAATGCGCTGAGGGGAACGCGCGAACTTGAGCCGTCATTCCTGGCAGCGATGTCGTGGTGCTTTGACGCCACTCACACCGCCCAGGTGTTCTTCGGGAGAATGACACGACTCTAATTGCGATGTCTTCGATGATGGGCGCTCTCTGATCTTATCTCTCCTCACACAGTTTCTTCATCATCTTTTGTAATGCGCCCATAATTGATTCAACGTCTGCTCCAATCTTTGACCCAATGCGGCGCCGCGCTCTGTGGTCACATCGTCTGCATTATCAAAAACAACATACGGCACGCGGATGCTCTGAATGGTCAGGTACTGCGGATCGTCCTTGCTGACGTCGCTCCAATCCACTTCCTTATACAGGCGCTCCATTTTCGAATCGTCCAGGCCGTGTTCGAGGATGCTATCTGGCTTTTCGGGATTGAAGCGCTTGCGGTTCTTCCGCAGAGATTCCTCCCAGGTCACGTCAATGTACAGGACGGCCATTTTGGGGAGCATCTGCGGCGATAGATGCGAAAATGCCGACCGATATCCGCCGTGCTCCGTCCCACGCGAAAACTCGACGATGGTCGTGAACCGTTCGTTGTGATTCGGGACATCCCGCACTTTCTTCTGGTATTCCTGCCCGATCCGCTCGATCAACAAATCCCAAAGATATTGGTGCAGGAACATCCCTTGCGAATCTGTGTGCAATCGCGGATGTCCCATTTTCTCGAGCAGCGCATCTTCCTCGAACCAGGCCCAAAGCATGGGGAAGTCGTCAATCTCGTCGAACTCGCCGATGTGGAAACGTCCCGCCCGTTCCTGCTGCGGAGTCTTTTTGAGATAGTCAATAATCTCGCTTTTGCCAGCGGCGGGCCGGGCGATCAACAACAGGATGTCGAAAGTGTTTTTCTCGCTCAATTTATTTTTCCTTTTCAGTAAGATAAACCAGGTTGCCACCATGCTGAAAAACTGCAAGGCCTTAGCCACGAATTCCTTTTTAAATTCGTGGCAAAAAAGATTTTTCGACGCCGCTCATTTTCAAGGCAGCAACTTGAGTTAAGTATCAACCCGCAGACCGGATTGACGCGCTGCAGTAGTTACATTCCGCCGTGTTGTCATCAATCCAGTGGACTTCATTGCTGCGAATAGGCGCGCCGCACTGCGGGCAGCTCGTTGGGAGATGTGCCGCGGCGTGTGGACTTGCATGTGTTGGAGGGGAAACGATTCGCGAGGCGAACTCATTCGTCAGGGTATCGGCGGCATCTTTCATGCCGCGTTGGGTCAACTCGCGGGTAATGTCGGCATGGAAAACGGACGCCCGCTCGAACATCCGGAATTGAACGAAAAGATTCAATGCAGCGCGGGCTTGCATCAGAGCCGGAGCTTCGTCATGACTTTGAGCAAAGGCTAAAGCCGCTTGCGCGTGCAGGTTGGCCGCGCGCTGGGGCTGCCTGCTGACGGACGTTAGAACCTCCGCCGCTCTCGCAAATAGCGGCGCAGCTTGTCCCGGTTTTCCATCGTCTAACAAATGCCTGGCTTCGTCGAGTCCCTGCTGTTCGGAGGGTTGAAGCGCTCTCGCAAAAGGGTTGGAAGAATCTACAGACAAGTTAGTCTCCATTGCAGATAATTAGAAATTTGCTCTTTTGATTTTGGGTCGCTTGCGTCTCTTTACCGCTCCCACGCTTTGATCTCTCGTCAGGCCGGACAGGCTTTACTTCCTTTTGACTTTTCGGAAGCGCTCGAAGATAATTTTCAAGCGGAGCCTGTTTGCCGGCTATGATCATCCCTTTTTGTGTGACAATAATTTATGCAGTTCTGCGCTGGCTTCCTGTGGGGAGATGGAAAGAATAAAACTCCATTCCCTGATCAGCATATTTTCCACGCGCTTCATCATTCCGGTATCGTACTCGTTCCACGCGGTATGCGACTGCCGGTAGGCATTAAGATCGCGGAGCACCTTGCACAGTGATTCGGTTTTGCCGTCTTTCAACATCTCCTGCAGTTGGAGATTGCGTTGACGGCGGTCGCTGGGGAGGTCTTCTGCGGGGCCTGAAAGGATGGGAAATAATTTCTTCAACCCGGCAGCGCTGATGGGTGGTCGCAGGCGGTTCTGCAAGTTTGCATCGGACGGAACCCATATCGAAAGATCTGCAACCTTGACTTCGTAACAAAGCGCAACGTTATCGTTGATGACTTGTTCTTCGATGGCTAACACCTGACCCAGCCCGTAGGTGCAGTGTACCACTCGATCACCGATCTGGAATTCCATTTTGTCTCCTTGATGCCGTGAGGAAAAAACAAAATGCCAGCCCGCTAAAAGAACTGGCAATCCATCTGTCGTTTTCTGGGATATACAGTATTGTATCATCGAATGACAAAGCGCCTCCGTATGGGGAACACTGTGCGAAGTCAGCCAGCGCGCACGAACTTCACCCGCTTCTCTTGGACATTCAATGTATCTATCCTCCATCCTGCATTGGACCACGCCCGCGGGCTGACGTGGTTTGCCTCCGTCTCATGTTCCCACCACCTTTGGTCTTCATAGGCTGAGGAGGGTAATTTGCTGTTCAAGATATCTTCGATTTGTTTAAAAGAGAGCATCACTTCCCTTTGACTTTTCGGAAGCGTACGCAGATAATTTTCGAGCGGAGTATATTTAACTGATTTTACTTCCAAACTAAATACATGCGCCAATAACTGAATTGCACCGATCAGCTAATGGCATCTGAAAACAACCTCGAATGGAACGCTTTGATTTCCTGTCTGATCTACAATATGGGCTTGCAAAGTCACCGTATATGTTTTATTGTTCGAACCACATCTCCAAGTGATAGTTTGATACGTCCCAGATTTTTGCTGGTTAGAAGAAGCATCTATCGTATCATTCTGAACCTCGATACCGGAAATATCGGGAACGACGGATTGCAACTCGTACTCGATAAAATCAGCGTCCCCTCCCATATCTCTAAAATAAATATCATCATGGATAATTAATTGATTGTTTGAATAATCTTCAGTTTGAGCAGTATGGTCAAAGATAGGTGTGCTGTTTTGACCGCTTTGATTATTTGAATAGCTGTCTTGTCCACCCTGGTTGTTTAGATATCCATTTGATCCGCTGTCGGCGATTCTCTCTGCTTCAAAGAGCCAATCCTTTCCGTTTTTTTCAAGATTGATTTGCCGATAATAACCAGAATCAAGATGGACACTGAGATTCTCGCGTCCGTTGAGATCATAAACTGTGTCCTGACCATTCACTCGAACGGTCAAAGTTCCGTTAGCATTAGAGAATGTATGACCGACACCAATCGAGAAAACGCCCAATGGAGATTGAAAACTTCCATCTAATGAAAGCTGAATGTTTCCGCCTCCATCAATGCTTATAGTTACTGGAATCATTGGAGGTTGATAACTTACATATGGACTTGTTGTGTTATCCGTTCCACACGACGTTAGCAAAACAGTTAAGATAATCGAAATAAGGAAATTGGCGATTTTTATATTTACCTGCCCTTTCGGTATTCACATTAGCTGCTTCAATGACCAGAGCATAAAACCAAACCTGCCTGCACGCAAGTGCGTGGCGGAGCATTTATAGGTTAATGTGAATAATGGATGAGCCAAAACCACCGTTATGTCACCCTGAGGGAGCGATTTTTAGCGACCGAAGGGTCTCGGACTACAGGAGTAGAGATGCTTCGGGGCAGAAAACGCCCCTCAGCATGACATCATCCTGTTATCCATTACTGACGTTAGGTTAAGGCACCGCTGTCCAATTCAAGCCTTGCGGCAAATTGATCAGGCAATAACCCAGACTATCCCGATAACTCATGGACGCCGTGGCTGGGAAAGCCCGTGTCCCACACATGGTGGGATTTTGCCCGGAGGGAGTGCCGGGAAAAGAAGGCAGGGGGATTCCCATATTTTTGGAACAGGCTTGTTGCATATCTGGGAAGTAGGGAAAAAGCGTATTGGTGGTATCAACCGAGATGCTCAACGGCACCGAGAAGTGAATGAAGTCTCTAAATTGGGATGTCGAGCCGCTCGACCTGTTCCGCCACATCACATTCCCATACTGAACGAAGTGCAATCCCGAGACCTGGCCGTTTGCAGTATAAGCATCTGTGCGATAAGGGATTTTCTGGAAATCCTGCATTTCGGTGGGTGTGATGACCGCGCCTTGCGAGGATAAGTCGAAGGCTTGCTGCCGGAAGGCGCTGACATAAACGGCTCCGGGTTGGCCGCTAACGCCCGGCTGGCCGTGGCAAACATTGCCCATATCATCCACCCAGTATAGGAACAAATAACCGCCGATTGGGTCTTGCGTTTGCGCGACCCTGTCCGCTTGCGGAACTCCGCTGCCCTCCACGTTGTACCAAAACCCGCCGAGGGAAATCTGATTTCCACCGCCCGGAAAGACCAGCCCCGTTCCCAGTTCGGGCGGTTTAGGAGAACTGAGCGAGCTACAGCTGCCGACCAGCAGGGCAAAGATCGAAATGAGAAACCACTTGGACGATAGAGCATAAACCTGTTGAATACGCATTGGCAAACCCTTCCTTTACCTTCACAAATTTCGCAGATTTACGGCTATTGATATGAATAAGTTCAACCCCTCTCCGCACAAGCCTGAGTTGTGACTTCTCGCTGCTTATTTCGTGCGGCTGCGTTTCCGCCCGAACAAGAAAGACTCGATCATCTCTGGATGAAACCACGCCCAATAATTGATAACCACAATCGGCACACCGATTGCCGCATAGATCACATCCAGCAGGGGATTTTCAAACCGGGATTCGGGATTAATAACGGTAACTTCCGCCAGCAGTATCAGTGGAATCACCATCAAAATGCCGAACACGATACGAATGATATTCATGCCAGCCTCGGTCCTACAGGCTGAAAAAGCTATTTCTAAAGTGCGGGCTTGCCCTTCTAGCATACAACCGAACCAGTCTGTTCGCAAGGCCACCTGTCGGCTTATTCGTGAAATTCGCCCATTCGCGCTATTCGCGTTCCAAAACCGAAAAAGAAGTGGAAAAATCCGTGCCGATCTGTGCTAATCCGTGGCAAAAAGAAAGAGTCTGAACTCTTGTCCGAAGCTCAGCCGGAAACGCCTGATAAAGTAACGCAGATTTGTTTCCTACTTCTTTAGATTTCCTCCAAACATCTTTCGATTATCCTCCAAACATCTTTCGATTATCCTCCAAACATCTTTGAATTATCCTCCAAACATATCCGAAAGAACCTCCAAACATATCGTAAAGATGTTTCCTACTTAATTGAAGCCTGTTCTGTATGGACAAGACGAGGGCTTATTAGGTCGGTGGGCAGACTCTCAAATAACCAAAAATCATCCCATTTTCACGTTCATGCGGTATCATCGGCCACAATAGATTCCGCGAAAAAACCATGCCTGATAACTCTGATTTCTACAAATCCCTTCTCGACAACCTCTATGATGGCATTTACTTCGTGGACCGTGACCGCGTCATCACCTACTGGAACAAAGGAGCCGAACGCATCACCGGTTATCGCGCCGAACAAGCCGTCGGGCGTGCCTGCCGTGACAACCTGCTGAACCAC
>JAJYOH010000179.1 GCA_021796315.1 Chloroflexota bacterium | reverse complement strand
CAAACATTCCCTCACATAAGTCCCGACCACGCGGGATTGCGGACGCAAATATTCGCGCGCCACACGCTGCACTTCTTTCGGCGTAACCTTCAACATTTTCTCCAGATAAGTTTCGAACCACTTATAGCCGGCAAACATTTCAGCATAGCCAAGCCAAAAGGCCTGGTTGGTAATGTTCTCCGTGCCATAAGCAAAATTTGCACGCGCTTGTTTGATGGCTCGCGCGATCTCCGCTTTTGAAACCAAAGATTCCTGCACGCGTTTTATTTCTTCATCGAGTGCGGCCAGCGCATCTTCAGGTTTTCGATTCGGATGAACGATCAAAGTAATTTGATAAAGGAAAGGATCGACCGTCACGTTCGAGCCGCCCGAAAGTCCGACTGCAAATTCCTTGTCCACGAGTGAACGATAAAGACGCGATGTTTTGTTTGAGATGCCGCCGCCGCCAAACATATTTAAATTCGACGGCCCAGCCAGCAGACTGTCCAACACAGACAACGCGAAGAAATCGGGATGCGATGCAGACGGGAAACGATACGCGGCCTGCACATAAACGGTCTCACCCGGACCTTCAACGGACAGCCGCACCTCGCCGCGTTGTTCCGGCTCGGAGCGTGTCAAACGCGGCGGCATGGGCCCCGCAGGAATCGAGTCAAATAATTCCTTGATGCGCGCCAACATAACTTTCGTTTTGAAATCTCCGGCCACGCCGATGACTGCATTGTTGGGAACATAATATGTGCGGTAATGTTTGTAGAGATCATCGCGCGTCATGGTCTTGAGATCGGCCATGTCGCCGATGACTTCATGATGATAGGAATGGATTCGGAAAGCCGCCTGTTGAATCGCTTCGCCGAGGCGGAACATTGGCTCGTTCTCATCCCCCTCCCGCTCGGACATGACCACCGTGCGCTCGGATGAAAACTCCTTTTCATCGAACTCGCTGTTGACCATGCGGTCAGCTTCGAGGCGCAAGGCGATGTCAATTTTATCGGCGGGCATGGTCTCGAAATAAGTTGTCCAATCCAAAAAGGTGAACGCATTGCGCATTCCGCCATCGCGCGAGATAACGCGATCAAGCAGCGCGGCCGGGAATTGCGGCGTGCCTTTAAATTGCATATGCTCGACCAGGTGCGAAATGCCCGTCAACGGAGGCGCCTCATCGCGCGAGCCGACGCGATACCACACCCACGATGAAATCAACGGTGCGGTGTGGATCTCTTTCAGCAAAATGGTCAAGCCATTGGAAAGTGTGGTTTTCGTAAATGTATTTGCCATGATGGGGATTATAAGCGAGAATATAAAAGCTCAAACTATGGAGTGCAAATCATGCCTCCATTGAGCGACAAGGCAAATGGATTGATCATGCAATAAAGCGGTTTGATCGTATCTTTAAGCCCGGTGATGGCAGGATGCAATTCCGTATTCTGTAAAGGAATATCCACAGGCACATTGAGCGTGACCGGCACAGTCGTTTGGACTGGGACAGTGAAATTCAAAACGACATTGAGCGATGTCCCTGCTGGAAGAGTGACATCAGCAGGCGCATCGATATTGAACAACGGCGTATTGATCTTCACATGAGCGCCTGTAATAGCCACATCCTGTGCCAACGTGATGCCCGTGGTAGTTTGAACGGGAATGGAAAGATTTAAAGGTATGTTCGTTTGGACCGGGATCGCAGCTTTAATATGTGCCTGATCCATCAGCTCAAAGTTGGAGTAGAGTCCGCCGAGCAGGCCGTTACCGATCCCAAGAGCGTTTCCTTTTAACAGTACGATGCCAAGCACAATTATTAAAAGAAGATTGACGGTTAACGAAAGTGCACTGGCAACCGTCCAAAAGGCTGGGAGGAAGCGGTTATTTGTTAAACGGGAACCGCTTTGAGAGTCCGGAGAAGGAGGCGCAGGCTGATTGATGGAAACGTCTGCGGGTTTGGTCTTCTTCGGCAAGCGGTCAAGGACATGGGGCTTGGGATGTTCATCCGATTCCTTGTCAATTTTTTCATTTGAAAGAATGGTATGAAAACGATCCACTACACTTTTCTTTTGCTTATCGTCTGACGTTGCCATGCGGCCTCCTCTTGAACTGCCCAATCTTAACATAGATGGCCTGATACACCGGCTTTCAATTTGGTTGGATTCTCAGGTAACTCTTACTGATAAGTAGTAACCTTATTTATGGATAAACGACTGATGATTTAAGTTATTTTTCCCCAGCTTGTCCGAAGAAATATTCTCTACTATAATCGACCTGTTATTGTCCGAATTCAAGGAGGAAGTTGTGTCTGAACAAAATACATATTTTGTGGCAGTGATTGGAGCCGGGCCATCCGGTTTATTTGGCGCGCGCGAACTCGCCACGCAGGGAGTGCGTGTGGCGCTTTTCAATCGTGATATCAAACCCGGCGGCCTGGCCGAATACGGTATCTATCCCAATAAGCATACGATGAAGGAAGGCTTGCGCAAGCAGTTCCGCTCTGCGCTCGACAATCCGAACATTGACTATTATGGAAACGTGATGGTCGGCGAGCGCGGCGATTTAACACTCGACGATTTACGCGCGCTTGGTTTTCAGGCTGTCCTTGTTACAGTTGGAGCGCAGGGAACCAAGTGGCTGGGCTTGCCCGGAGAAAATCTTGAAGGCGTATATCACGCCAAGGAAGTTGTTTACGGTTACAACAAACTGCCGCCGTTTAGCCAGAAAAAATTCCGCATTGGAAAACGCTGCGCAGTGGTCGGCGCCGGAAACGTAATGCTGGATATCGCGCGGTATTTACTCCAGATCGAAAAAGTGGATGATGTCATGGCGATCGTGCGCCGCGGACCGGGTGAGGTTAATTTCACCAAGGATGAGATGAAACATATTATCGCCAACCTGGATATTCCCGCTTTTGACGCTGAAATGCAGCGCATCCTGCCAACCTTGCAGGCGATCAATCAGGACCCGGAAATGGGCCGCTCAAAAGTATTGGATACCCTGCCGAAAGCGGATCCAAAAGTCGCTGACGGGCGATTCCGTTTCGACTTTTTGGCGTCGCCCATTCAAATGCTTGGGACAAATGGATTGCTGACCGGCCTGGAAGTTGAAGATAACACCCTTGTGCTCAAAGACGGTGAACCCAAATCCAAAGGAATTGGAAACAAACGTTTAATTGAACTTGACACGGTTATCTTCGCCATCGGCGATAAAGTGGATGACTCTTTTGGCCTGCCGGTGGCGTCGAATGAATTCGTCAAATCTGAAACGCCGCGTTATCCGGTGGAAGGTATTTCTTACGAAACGAACGAAGATGGCATTTTCGTTGGCGGCTGGTCACGCAAAGCCAGCACCGGTCTGGTCGGCTATGCCCGCCGCGACGGGACGAACGCATCGAAAGCAGTTTGGCAATATTTGCAAACCAAACAACCTATTAATCCCGATCTAAATGCGCTCTCTTCAAAGTTGAAAAATCTTGATAAGCCGATCATAACCAAAGACGATATCAAGAAACTGGAAGCAGTGGAAGCTGCCGAGGCCCGGAAACGCGGACTGGAAGAGTTCAAATACGCCAGCAACGAAGAAATGCTGCAAGCCATGGGAATGACGGTCACGGCGTAAAAAATTTTCCGACAGAAAAAAATCCTTTCCATTAATGGAAAGGATTTTTTGTTTAAAAAATTCAACGCAAAGACGCAGAGTCGCAAAGAAAGAAAAATTAAACTTCGCGTCTTAGCGCCTTGGCGTTAAATCTTTTTGAAAATCATTTGACGACATTCTTTTTACGCAGGTTCTTTATTTTCTCCACCGAACAACCAAGCATTGATTCCAAAATTTCATCCGTGTGTTCGCCCAACATCGGCGGCGGAAGTTTGTAATTCACCGGCGTTTCGCTCAATTTCAGCGGCGAGCCGACCAATGGCAATTTCCCAATGGTTGGATGATCCATCTCGATCAGCATTTCGCGCGCCTGGACTTGCGGCATCGAAAAAGTCTGGTCGAGGGAATTGATCGAGCCGCACGGGATTTCAGCCTGTTCGATTTTCTCCAGCCACTCACCCACCGTCCGCGTGAGAAAAATAGATTTGAGCAAATTAATTAATTCGGGGCGATTTTCCACGCGCGAAACATTCAACATGAAACGCGGATCGTTGGCCAGCCCAGGTTTTTGAATCACGTCACACAGCCGCGCAAATTGTTTATCATTACCGACCGCCAACGCGAACCATCCATCACTGGCTTGAAAACTTTGATACGGCACAATGTTCGCGTGCGCATTTCCATATCTTTTCGGCGCGTTGCCTGAAATCAAAAAATTACTGGCGACATTTGCCAGCCAACCCAACTCAGAATCGAACAAAGAAATATCAAGATATTGGCCTTTGCCCGTCAACACGCGCGCTTGCAGCGCCGCAAGAATCGCGATGACTGCATTTTGTCCCGCAAACAAATCCGCCACCGCCACGCCGACTTTCGTCGGCTCGCCATCCGGTTCGCCGGTGATGGACATGATTCCGCCCATAGCCTGGATCATAAAATCGTAACCGGGACGGTCACGCATCGGGCCAGTCTGCCCGAAGCTGGTGATCGAACAATAGATGAGATTCGGATTGAAAGCGGGAACAGACTCAAAGTCCAGAGAGAAGCGAGACAAAGTTCCGGGTCGAAAATTTTCCACGAGCACATCGCTTTGTCGCGCAAGCTCACGAATAATCTCACGTCCCTCATCTGTTTTTAAATTAATCGCCATGCCGCGCTTGTTGCGATTGACGCACAAATAATATGCGCTCTCCCCACCCGCGAACGGCGGCCCCCAACCACGCGTCTCATCGCCCTCGGGCGGCTCGACTTTTATCACGTCCGCACCCAGATCGCCGAGAACCATCGTACAATAAGGGCCAGCCAACACGCGGCTTAAATCCAACACACGAATGCCGTTCAATGGTTGCATGATTTTCCAATCCATGTCATTGCGAGAAGGACGAAGCCCGATGAAGCAATCTACAATGGTGAGATTGCTTCGCTGCGCTCGCAATGACATAAAAATATTTTATGAAACGCGACTTATATTTTAGCAAACCATTGATGAACGCGGCGGGGACTTTGGGATTCGCGCCCGACCTCCGGGTTCTTAAAGAACTCGGAGGTCTCAATGAATTTGGCGCATTCGTCACCAACCCGCTCTCGCTTCGACCTCGGGCGGGCGCGTCCCAACCAGCCTTGATCGAATACCCCGGCGGATTCCTGCTGCACACCGGATTGCCGAATCCCGGATTCGATTCAGTCTTGAAAAAATATGCGCGCCGCTGGAATGATTCTTCTTTACCCATCATTGTAAATTTGATGGCTGACCGTCCTGAAGAGACTCAACAAATGGTGCGCCGTCTCGAAGAAGTTGAAAATGTAATGGCTGTTGAACTTGGCTTCGCTCCCCTGCTGGCCGACGACATTATTTTGCTCGTGCTTGAAATGTGTTTGGGTGAACTGCCTTTGATTTTTTCTCTGCCATCCGAACAGGTTTTGAGTCTTGGGCCGCGGCTGATTCAAGACGGAGCGCAAGCCATCAGCCTGTCCATGCCGCGCGGTGCAATGATGAAAGATTCAGCGCTGGTCACCGGCCGGCTTTATGGGCCGTCGCTTTTTCCACAAACGCTTGAAGTTGTCCACTCTGCCGCGAAGCTTGGCCTCCCGATCATCGGCGCGGGAGGTGTGTACGCCGTCAGCGAGGCGCAAGATTTATTAAACGCGGGCGCGCTTGCAGTCCAGATGGATGCGGGGTTGTGGCTTCCGCAAAAATAAAACAACTCGTCCGAGATGGACGAGTTGTTCGTGTGTCAAGTCAAATTACTAGACGGGCTTGACTGCGGCGGCCTGCAAACCTTTGGGGCCCTTTTCGATGGAGAATTCCACCTTCTGGCCTTCCTGAAGATTGCGGAAGCCTTCGCTTTCGATGGCGGAGTAGTGGACGAAAACGTCCGGGCCGCCTTCGCGGGCGATGAAGCCGTAGCCTTTTTCACCGTTGAACCATTTGACCGTACCGATTACACGTTCTGACATTTTTGCCTCCTTAGACAAAAAGAAAATATTTTGACGCAGTATGCGTTCATCGGTGGTCAAAAAAATGGCTCAAAGCAGACTTGCTTTGAGCCATCGCATTACTTCCAACGAAAACCTACTTGCATCTTACAAAGACAACTTTATCAGTGAAATTGAATAAAGTCAAGCTTGAGTTTTGCTTTCCGGTCAGATCACACAGCCGATCGAAAGCGCTCATTTGCCCATAAGCAGATTCAAGTGCACACCGATTCGTTGGTAAAACGCATCAAACGGCGATGGGTCAACATGTCCGGCCCAAATATAAATCCGAGGTGCGCCGAAAGATAATACCGCGATCACCGTCAACGCCTTCATGTACTCAATTGTTTCATTCGGCTGGCCATGTTTTTGAATTAAACGATAGCAGTGGAAAAGGCAATGAAATGTCAACCCCCAGGAAATCAGTGAATACACACGGGTAACATCATAGACAATCCATGTAACAGCATAATTGAGCAAAAGCAAAGCGGTAATGAAAAACAAGTAACGCCGATCATGTTTGATGAGAATCAAAAAACAAAGAAGCAGGGCCAGCCAGTGAATATTTTGCAGCGAGAACCAGGTCAGCGGAAGATTGAAAGTATCGATGTTGATCCAAGTGGATAATCTTGTCTCTCCGATAAATGAAAGCCGTGTGGGATAAAAATGGATATTATTAAACGAAAGGAATGCACTGACTGCCAAATATCCCAGGGCTGCCCCGACAACACTTACAAACAAGTGAAGTAACCTGACTTTTTCATCTTTGGCGATAAAACGCAACAAAATTACTTCCGGCATCGCCAACAACATCATTGGGTGATTACAAACGCCCAAAAAGCTTAGAATGCCGATCAGGATCGGATTCGTGACAAATAACAATGGAACGGTCAAAAAATAGCTTAGTGGGTCTGCCATGCCGAGCATGGCAAGCAGCATGGTGGTCAACGGATATGTGATCAGAAGGATCGAAAAGATCAAGCCTGGCAACGGGCCAAAAGCTTTACGGGCAAGGAAAGCAAACAATACATAGCTGCCGTAAATAAATATAAAACACAGGATAAGAAAGCCCGTGCGTGAAGTCATGTGAGTGAAATAGGCCAGAAGAGGAAAAAGAATATCCTCCTGATAATAATTTGTAGCGCCGAGGTCATAACGGGTTATGAATGGATTTTTGGACAAGAGCTGATACCCGCCCTCACCATTCGGAATATTAATCCCGGTAATTAACGTGGTCAGCAACAATGCGCCCAGTATGGCTATCCAATACCAACGCGAAGCGAGCGTCAATGCGCGTGCATAAAGTTTTTCGACAAACATAGAAAGTATCATGCAATTCATCCTCTGGGATAAATGAACGATCTATTTTTCCAACCAGATCGTGACCGGCCCATTATTATGGATTTCCACTTCCATGTGCCCGCCAAATTTTCCGGTCTGGGTCGGGACGCCGTGACCGATCAGCAATTCGACGAAGCGATCCACCAGCGGCGCGGCGATTTCCGGCAAGGCCGCGTCGGTGAACGATGGGCGGCGTCCCTTGCGTGCGTCGGCGTAAAGCGTGAATTGCGAAACAACAATGGCATCGCCCTTCACATCCAACACGGACAAATTCGTCTTGCCCTGTTCATCTTCAAAGATCCGCAAGTTGGCAACTTTCTCCGCCAGAAAGCTCGCCTGTTCATCCCCATCGCCATGACCGATGCCCAATAGGATCAACAGGCCTTTTCCAATTTTGGAAATGACCTGTCCGTTAACGGTAACGCTGGCACGAGAAACTCGTTGAATTAAGAGACGCATGTCATCTATTTAAAAGTAATGCGCAACTCGCAATTTACGAATCACGCATTACAAAACTTCGATTTTAGAAATTCACCTATGGTAATTGGATCGCTTCACGCACTTCAGCCATCGTCTGCCGGGCAATGGTGCGCGCACGTTTGGCGCCATCGTTCAAAATATCTTGAACGGCATCCGGCCTGGCGTCGAGCTCGACGCGTTTGGCGCGGAACGGCTCAAGGCCTTTGTTCAAGTTGGCGGCAAAACGCATTTTACAATCCACACATCCGATGCCCGCGCGGCGACATTCGACGTTAATCATGTCCACTTCATCCTGCGGCGAGAAAATCTTGTGCATGGTAAAGACATTACACACATCGGGGTTGCCAGGGTCAGTACGTTTAATGCGCGCCGGGTCAGTGACCATTTCGCGCACGCGCTTGGTCGTCTCTTCGGGCGTGGCCGCCAACTCAATATGATTATTGAGGCTCTTCCCCATCTTTTCCTTGCCATCGATGCCGAGCACCTTGGGGATTTTGGTGTTCTTCATCTGTGGTTCGATCAAAGCATTGGTCTTATAACGATAGTTGAACGAACGCACGATCTCGCGCGCAAACTCGATGTGTGGAGCCTGGTCGATACCAACCGGCACCACATCTGTTTTATAAAGCACGATATCTGCCGTCATCAACACCGGATAACCAACCAAACCATAGTTCACATTCTCGGGCTGTTGACGGACTTTCTCTTTAAAAGTCGGCAGGTCAGTCAATTTACCGAGCGGCGTGACCATGGACAACAACGTATGCAGTTCCATCACTTCAGGCACATGCGACTGAATGAACATGATCGTCTCGTCAGGGCGAATGCCGGCAGCCAGCCAGTCGAGCGCCATCTCATAAGTATTCTGCTTTAAATTAAGCGTATCCTCCACCGTGGTCAACGCGTGAATATCAACGATGCAATAAACACATTCATACTCGTCCTGCAACGCAACATAATTTTGGATCGCTCCCAAATAATTACCAAGATGCTGGCGTCCCGTTGGGCGGGCGCCGGAAAAAACTCGTCCCTTTTTTGCCATTCGATTAATTATCCTTCCACCATTTTATGAATAAGACCCAGCACCTCGCCTGCTTCGGCATGACGTTTGGTCTCGAGTTTGGAATAGATCAACTTCCCGTTCACGCTGACATCGAAGCGGCCACCGTCCGAAGGAACGAGGGTTACGCTTTCGATTACATGCTCATAATTCTTGAGCAGTTCGCTTGCCAGGCCCACGGCCCGGTCAGTGTAATGTCAGACCGCGCAATAAACGACCTCGATTTTGAGCATTATTACTACCTTCCAGTTTAATATCAAACGTTAGAAAATTATAACATGCCGCATCCAAGACTATACATACGGTGACAGCCGCGCTATAATCCGCCACGCTGCTTAGTTAGCAAGGAAAGAAGGAAAAAAGTCTATGCCAATTTATACTTATCGGTGCGAATCGTGTGGAGTGCAGTTCGAACGTCATCAGTCCTTCAGCGATGCGCCTTTGAAAACCTGCCCTGAATGCCGCAAGAAGGCGCTTAAGAAAGTTATCACTCCAACCAAAATCATCTTCAAAGGCTCCGGCTTCTATGCCACTGACCACAAATCCCCATCCGGCAGTGGACCGACAAAACCTGCAAGGAAGCAGGATAAAGAAGAAAGCAAGCCGGTTGAAAAAAGCGCAAAGACCGAAAAAGCTGTCAAGAGTGAATAGCCCAATAAAAAAAACGACGCCAGAGCGAGTCGGCGCTTTTGAAAAAATATGGCACGGCAACAAGACCAGGATGCCCTTCAGAATTACACTGAAGGGCATCTTTTTTTTTCAACTAAATTGAAATCGATTACTTTCTGGTCATCATCACGAATCCGCCAATTGCAAGAACTACACCCACAACTGCGGCAACGATCTGTTTATAGCCAAGGCCGGGAACGCCACCGATTCCCAATGAGTCAGCAAAAAGCCCTACAACCAGCGCAATAATGCCGACTATTAATAATGCAATACCAACCATCTTTTGATTATTCATAATATCTGCTCCTTTACTTTTGGATTTCAAATATTATATACGACAAGTCAATTTTTTAAATGCCTGACTGGAGCGAAGAACAATATCCCGTAAACGGCTATTATACATTTTCATAACGGATATTAACATTGGTTTTCCCGTTGCCCAAGTCGACACCTTGAACAACAATGGCCTGACCGCTTGGGTCGCCGTCGAACACGAGGCTA
>JAJYOH010000178.1 GCA_021796315.1 Chloroflexota bacterium | reverse complement strand
TCATGAGGAAGGACAAGTCCAGCATCACAAAATCATTCGTCTCCTGAATCGCACACTTCTTCCACCAGGCGTCGAGAGTCTCCGTCAACAAAGCATGGTCGGATGAAAGCGATTGGACCGAACGCCAGACAGCTTCCTTGAAGCGCGGGTTATATGTTTCCAGCGTAGGGATCAAGGCATGACGCAGGCGGTTGCGCAGGAAGTTGAAAGATTCGTTGCTGGGATCATAATGTGGACGCAAGCCGTGCGAGGCGCAATAAACTTCAGTCTCTTCGCGCCAAACATCCAGCAAAGGGCGAATGACGGGAATGTCGGGATCGAAGATTGGCAGGAGCGTGCGATAGGCCATGCCTTTCAGTCCGTTCAGCCCCGCGCCGCGGATGAAGTGCATCAACACGGTTTCGACCTGGTCGTCAGCAGTGTGCCCCACCGCTACAGCCTGGGCTTTGAGTCGATGCGCCTGTGCAAACAGAAAACGATAGCGCAGATTGCGGGCTGCCTCTTCAATGGACAGGCTTTCTGTTTCAGCATGAGCGCGCACGTCCGCGCCTGCGATGATGGAAGAGAGCATCAAACGCGAAGCCGTATCTTCAACAGCCTTGGCATCATTATCTGCTTCAAGTCGGAGTTGGTGATTGAAGTGAGCGACAATAATATGGTAACCCGACTCGCGCAAGACTTCCATCAAACACAGGCTATCCGGTCCGCCCGACACACCGACGATAATAGGCCGCTTGGGGTCAAGCTTGCATTGTATGTGAAGAATAGATTCAATATTTTCCAACATCGAACCTATTAAACCACAGTCAGGCGGGTTTGTAACTCGAAAACTTTTACCGCATTTGCTAGACAAAATCAAGTCCCTCATGTAAAATACCGCTTCGCGGCATGTATGAGCCGTGTACGTTGGAAAGAATTTTCTGGAGGAAAGACCTTGGCAAACATTAAGTCGCAGATCAAACGTAATCGTCAAAACGAGAAGCGCCGCTTGCGCAACCGCGTATTCCGCGGCAACGCGCGCGCGGCTGTAAAAGATGCCCGCATATCCCTCGGAAACGGACAGGAGACACAAGCTTCCGTCTCCGCCGCATTGAGCGCCCTCGATAAGGCCGCGCAAAGAGGCGCCATTCATCCCCGCAACGCTGCCCGCCGCAAGGGCCGCCTGATGAAAAAACTGGCCGCGCTCGGCGTTCAGCCGAAATCCGCAATGATTGAACCCGCGGCGCCCGTTGTTGAGAAAAAAATTGAGAAGAAGCCCGCGAAGGCTGTGAAAGAAGAAAAGCCTGCAAAGGAAGCAAAGCCGAAGGCTGAAGCGAAGAAACCGGCGGAGAAGAAAACCGCTGAAAAGAAAACTGCTGAGAAGAAACCAGCCGCAAAGAAGACGACGGCGAAAAAGTAATTTCCAGACCCATGAAAGCGGGAGCGCAATGCTCCCGCTTCTGTTGCCCACCCCACCCGCCTTCGGCACCCTCCCCATTTTCCTTAAGGAAAATGGGGAGGGACGGGGAGGGGCTGATATAATCCGTTATCATGTTTGAAAAAGAACAACAAGCCATCGAAGCAAAAGTCTGCGCGTATTGCGCGCAGAACGATATTCCGCTCACTGAATTGAAGTGGCAACCCATCCCCTTCTCCGGCGAGTGGGGTATCTCCACTTCCTTTTTTGCAACAGCCGCACTCGAAGCACGCGCCGGAAAAAAGATTCAGGTGTCCAAGCGCGCTCAGGAGATTGCCGAACGGGTCAAAGTCGAGTTGGGAAGCGTGGGTGGGATCAGCCGCGCCGAAGCGGTCAAAGGTTATCTCAATCTGTATTTCTCGACATCAGACTACGCGCGCCGGGTTGTGGACGAAGTGCTCGCCTCCGCCGCGGGCTTTGGGCGGGGCGCGCCGAAAAATGAGCGCGTCATGGTCGAATACGCTCAGCCCAACACACATCATTCATTTCATATTGGGCACTTTCGAAATACGATCTTGGGGGAAGTACTGGCGCGACTCGTCGAATTCGCAGGCTTCGACACGATCCGCGCATCTTATCCCGGCGATATCGGTCTGGGTGTGATCACCATCTTGTGGGCCTACGATAAATTTTACAAAGGCCAGGAACCCTCTGGCATTCACGAGCGCGGACAATGGCTGTTGAAAATTTACGCCGAAGCGACAGCCATGCTCGAACCGAAAGGAAATGAAACGCCCGGAGAAAAAGCAAAGCGCGAAGCCTATGACTCTGAACGCCGCGAGATGTATCGCAAATGGGACACAGGCGACAAGTATGTACGCGCTCTATGGCTGAAGACGCGTGAGTGGAGTCTGGCTGAACTGCGCGATATCCTGCGCATACTCGATGTCAAAATGGACGTCTGGTTCTTTGAATCGGAAGTGGATGAACCGGCAAAGGAAATTGTGGAAGGGCTGGTCAAGAAAGGCATTGCCGATGACGAACGCACACAAGGCGGCGCGGTCATCGTCAAGATCGATGAGAAGCTGGGACTGACCAAAGAAAAATATCGCACTAACATCCTCCTTCGCTCGGACGGCACGACACTTTATCTAACCAAGGATCTGGCGTTAGCCAAAGTCAAGTTCGAGCAATATCACGTGGACCGCTCGATTTACGTTGTGGATGTGCGCCAGTCCATGCACTTGCAGCAAGCATTTGCAATCTTGAAGTTGTGGGGATTCAAACAAGCTGAGAAATGCTATCACCTCGGTTATGGATTCGTGAGTTTGCCCGAAGGCGCAATGTCCGCGCGGCGCGGACGCGTGGTGCTGTTCAAGGATGTGATGGATGAAGCCATTCGGCGCGTGCTGGCTGTCGAATCTGAAAAATCTCCCGATCTCGACGAAACCGAACGGAGAAAAGTTGCGGAACAGATCGGGCTGGGTGCGCTGGTTTATTCGATGCTGTCAGTGGACAACAACAAGGATATTGTCTTCGATATAAATGAGGCGCTATCATTTGACGGAAGGACTGGCCCATATATCCAAAACGCATATGTCCGGGCCAATAGCATTTTGAAAAAGGCCGGGGCGCAGGCGATTGAAGATTCAAAGGCTGACTTCAATTATGAACTAGAGTCGCATGAGATCCAGTTGATCGAATTGCTCTCGCGCTTTCCGCAGACAGTGCAACAGGCGGCCAATGAATATCGTCCGCTTGTGATGGCAGCCTACGCCTACGATCTGGCAAACACCTTCCATTCGTTCTATCATGCGGTGCCAGTCATTCAAACGGAGAAGGATGAAATCCGATTAGCGCGTCTGCGGCTGGTCGCGGCGGCAAAGCAGGTCATTGCCAATTCCCTGCGCCTGCTGGATATTCAGGCACCAGAAGTTATGTGAGCAATACGATGGTCGAGTAGCGGCGCTCTATGCCGTGTATCGAGACCATCATGTTACATGGGAATTGGTGGTCTCGATACATCCTTCGCTCCGCTCAGGATTACTCGACCACCAATAAAAAACTTTCAAGGAGAATCTATGGCAACCAAAACGATCATCATGGGCGCGGCCGGACGCGACTTCCACAACTTCAATATTTTCTTCCGCGGCAACAAGGACTACGAAGTCGTGGCCTTCACTGCGACTCAGATCCCGGACATCGAGGGCCGCCTCTATCCGCGCGAACTGGCGGGTGACCTTTACCCGAAGGGAATCCCCATCCGCGCCGAAGAGGAATTATCTGATCTTATCAAGAAGCACGGCGTAGAGCAGGTCATCTTCGCTTACTCGGATGTGCCGCACGAATATGTGATGCACAAAGCTGCGCTGGTCAATTCGTTGGGCGCGGACTTCCGCTTGATGGGCACGAAGTACACACAGGTCAAGTCGACCAAACCCGTCGTGTCGGTCTGCGCGGTTCGGACAGGATCCGGCAAAAGTCAGACGACGAGGCGGGTGTCTCTCATCCTGCGTGAGATGGGCTACAAGGTCGCGGCCATTCGTCATCCAATGCCGTATGGAAATCTCGTTCGACAGGAAGTCCAGCGTTTCGCGGATTACGACGATCTCGATGAGCACGAGACAACCATCGAGGAGCGTGAGGAATACGAACCGCACATTGACAACGGTGTGATCGTTTATGCCGGTGTGGATTACGAGAAGATTTTGCGCGCGGCTGAAAAAGAAGTGGATATTGTTTTGTGGGACGGCGGCAACAACGATTTCCCATTTTATGTTTCCGACTATCAAATCGTTGTAGCTGACCCACATCGTCCCGGACACGAATCAAAATATTATCCCGGCGAGACCAATGTCCGCATGGCGGATGTGTTCGTCATCAACAAAGTCGATACCGCCGATCCCGATAACGTGATCGCAGTGCGCGACAACCTGCACCGGCTCAACCCGAATGCAGTCGTGATCGAGGGCGCTTCCCCATTATTCGTGGACAACCCCGAAGCCATTCGCGGCAAGCGCGTTTTAGTTATCGAAGATGGGCCAACATTGACTCATGGCGAGATGGCGTATGGAGCGGGATATGTCGCGGCACGACGGTTTGGCGCGAAGGAAATCGTTGACCCGCGTCCGTTCGCGGTCAAGTCTATTGCAGCGACTTATCAAAAATATCCAAAGACGGGACCAATCCTGCCCGCCATGGGATACGGCGAAGCACAGACGCGTGACCTCGAAGCAACGATCAACGCTTCCGATGTGGACCTGGTCATCGTTGGCACGCCGATTGACCTGACGCGCGTGATCAAGATCAAGAAACCGTATCAGCGCGTCAGATATGAATTGCAGGAGATCGGCCAGCCGACCTTGCAGGATTTGCTGTTGAAGAAGTTTGGGAAGAAGAAGTGAGCCAGTGAGCAGTTACCAGTAATCAGTGGTCAGTAAGTTAGGAAAGCGGGAGTCGGGTGATAGAATTCATCCGACTCTTTTTATTTATGGAGGCAGCAATATGAAAAAGATTTTATTTTCATTCATCATACTCAGTATTTTGTTGGCGGCTTGCGCGCCGCAATCTGTCCCGACTGCAATCGCGCAAGCAACAACAACTGCCGAGGCTCCAACCCCCACCGCTCCAGTTCCTACCGTTGTAGCAACACCGACCGCAGCCCCCGCCCCGACCGAAGCGCCGACCATCGCGCCGACGGCAACGGAGAATCCCCTAGCCGGAGCGCCGGACGGAGCAACGGGGAAAGATCCTGTATCAAAGGAATGGACCAAGCCTAATCCCGAACGCCCCGACAAGCCTTTTTATTATAAAGACCGTATGATCGGTAACGAGCATCTGCAGGGATGGTATTGGGAAGCCGGAAGCGCACCGCTGACTGACGGGGCGGTCTATGGGACTGCGTCGCAAGTGCATATCTGGTGTGAAGAGGGAGCCGGATGCCCGCAGATAACCCACCCTGCAAATTACGTCGACAACGGAACTAGTGCCTCATTCTCGGCTTTAATGTATACACAAATTGGTTCACGCGTATTAGGAGTGGTTCCTCCTCACGGCACACAAGAACAATGGAATGCATTCGATGAGCAGTACCGGAATAATCAGGTCGAGATCCCCTTTACCACGGCAAGCGGTGAGAATCATGTCTATAAAATCCGGCCGGATACCAGCATGAACATTTTTATCAGCGCAAAGCCCTTAACCAATCCGGACTTTTCGTCAAAGACCTATAGCCTCCAAGGCTCCACGAGCGGAGACGACCAGGGCAACGTATATGTTGTGGAACATTATACGGGAACGGATGGTGTGGCTTCTCTGCCTCCGTTAGGTTTTACGGCATATTTATTGCATTACCCATTCGTCATATTGGCAACCGGCGATCTGTCACAGGCGTCAGTATTAAAGACGATAAGCAATCCTGCTTTTGCTAGTGTTTTTATGTTAGCTACCAAAGGCCAAAACCCATATTTCATAATGTCTCACTGATGTTTAGTCGGGTCTCCCTTGTAATTCCGTATCATTTTGTCTACGCTGGGGATAGGTGTTCTCATGCGTCTATTTGTACGGGTATCCATTATCGCAGCGGTTTTCGTCCTCCTCATATTGCCGGTGGCGCTTTTCCTCATGCGCATCCCGAGGGTAGCGACGTTATTTCCGGCTCCGCCCCATACGACGGTATCTGGCAGGTATAACATCGAAAATACGGTCAACGGATATACGTTATCGTTAGTCGATACATCATATCTGGACTATATAACGGCAAAACTTGCCTTGTTTGCGCCGAATGCCGTCGTAGGTTTGGGGTTCTATACCGGTAAGCTCGCAAATACCAAACGTCAGCAAATCGACCATATCACCTTTGCGCTGGTTGATCATGTGGACGCGCCGATCAGTATTGTTGGAAACACGCCGGGGCTGGATTGTCAAGGCGAGTATGTGTTGGACGGAAGTACGCTTGTAGACCGGGTTGCCGTCGGTTTTCAGACGATTGGAAAGCAACCGCTTGCTGATAAGTATTCCTGGGAGAATTCGTTTTTGCGCTGTGCTCTGAATACATTGTATGATGCAAAGGGAGTAACGGATCCGGCCGTGCAGTATCAGGAATTGCTCAATATCAAGCTGGACATTGATGCAAATGTGTATACGGGCCTGTTTGCCTGGCCGTTTCGGATTACAAAACAATCAGTATGAAAAATCAGTGGATATGGTCCGTTGTATTGTGTGTCGGTGTAGCTATAACAACCGTCGTCCCCTCTGTGTTTGCCGCTGGCAATTTTTGTGGTAATAGCTTACCCTGCGATAACGGCACCTGCGTCTCGTGCAATTACACATATTATTATCGGTGCCCTGCGTATGCCGGCGGTCCTTTGATACAATGTACAGGCGTCACACAAACTACGTGTTGCCACATTACCGGACAGTTTCCGTGTACGTATTGTGATAATACGGGGACGTGTTATTATTCTTGTCCCGGCGGTGGTGGGGGTGGTGGTGGTGGCGGACCAGCACCCACTTCTCCACCACCTCCAACGTCAACGCCAGCTCTCCCCGCAACGCTTCAAGCAGTTGCAATCCAGGTGACTCCGGTGGATACGTCCTGCACGGCAGTGCACAACGCATATCTTGCAGGAACGGGGGTTTCCGGCACCATCTTTGGATTTACCGTCAATCCCCCCGTGCCACAAACACAGAGTGGGGCCACACTGTTAACATTTTCTAATGTGACGCCGGGAACGTACACCCTGACCGCAACCCCGCCGAGCGTGAATTGGATGGTATCCAGTCCGTGTCAGTACAAAAACGGAACACTCGTTGGTCTGGGATATTCTGCCGTGGCCAACGGCGGGGACACGGTCAAGTGGGAAATCGGCTATACCAAAGGCACCGCCTGGGTGCAGACGGCTGGTGGCGACGTGTATGCGTCGGGCAGACTGGGCTCCTACATCCCTGCCGTGTCTCCCCGCGTGTTTAACGACGTCGGGGCTGGTGGATATCCAGGGGTGGTGACCTATGGCACCAGCTACGACTTTGACAGCGATCCGTACGCACAGGGCAGGACGCTGGTGTCTTCAAAAAATTGGTTAGCCCAGGCCACCCGCACCACCGTCAACTACTATGATCTGTTCTACCACCGCTTCGGTGCACCTACTGCCACGGACAACGCGTTATTTCCCAGTCTTCTCTTGGTGACCCAGCCGGCAAGCAGGTCTACCCCCTACTACATCACCGGTGATATGACCACAGCGGGGGACTGGTCGGTGGGAAGCGGTCAGAACATTGTATTTCTGGTCAACGGGAATCTCACCATCGGCGGCAAGATCAACATCGTTCCCAACAGCACGGGATTTGTCTCCTTCATCGTCAATGGCACCATCACCGTAGATTCTACGGTGGGCACCACTTCCTCTTCTACAACACCGGTAGTAGAAGGCATCTATATTGCGACCAAAGCGGATCAGACCGGGGCGTTTGATACGAATTATAGTACGGCAGCCAGCACCGCACGGTTTGTGGGCAAGGGTATGTTTGTGGCAGATACCTTTTTGATAAATGCGCGATAACCGATAAATAACCCCTTAATATCTATTCAGCCTGCCACCTGGCATAAACAGCCTGCGAGAGCAATCGTCCTGCAGATTTTTCGCGCGTCACCAACTCCCCGCTTTCGACCTTGCCTTTGTATTTTGCCATGATCTCCTGCAAGGCCTGTCCAACATGGATGGCGGATGCTTTGACCGCATAAACTGTCACGATCATGAACAGCGGTTTGTCGCTTAGGATAGCTCGACAATCTTCGAGCAGACTCGGCAAGGATTTATAGACTTCCCAAATTTCGCCTTTGGGGCCGCGTCCAAATTTTGGAGGGTCGAGAATAATGCCATCGTATTTTGTTCCGCGCCGGCCTTCGCGTTGGGCATATTTCTGCGCATCCTCCACGATCCAACGAATGGGCTTGCTGTTCAACCCGGAGAGTTCCTGATTCTCGCGCGCCCAACCGACAGATTTTTTCGAAGCGTCCACGTGCGTGACTTGCGCGCCCGCCGCGGCCGCGGCTAATGATGTCAGACCCGTGTAACCAAATAGGTTGAGAACGTTCGCGGGCCGAGCGGCCTTTCGAACGGCGTCCGCCATAAAGTCCCAGTGTGCAGCGACTTCGGGAAAAACGCCCAGATGACGTCCAGGCGTCGTCATCGCCCAAAACTTCAAGTCGCTTTGAATCCCCGGCAAGGAATATTTCATCTTCCATTTTTCTTCGGATGCTTTTTTCCAAACCCAATGCCCGCCGCTTTCTTCAGCGGTCGGATGAAATGTGGCGTGTGCCGCGGCCCAATCTTTTTCGGGCAGGGCTCGTTTCCACATCGCCTGCACTTCGGGTCGTGAAAAAATATAGGGCCCGAATCGTTCGAGCTTTAATCCATCGCCGCTATCGAGCAATTCATAATCGCGCCAGTTGGTTGATTCGAGCAGGGAAAAGGTGGGAAAGATTGCTGGCATGGATGAGAAATAGGTCCTATCAGGATTGAAAATTTCAATCAAAAATACTTGATTTCTCCACACAAAGTTGTATAATGTGGGAAAGAGTGGTAGAAAATGGAGGACGCCGGATGCCCGGCGTTCGCCGCATTAAAGGAGAAGTAGAACTAATGTTCTTAGGCCAGTTCCAACATTCGCTCGATGAAAAGGGCCGCCTGATGGTTCCGGCGCGCTTCCGCGAATTGTTGGAAGGCGGCGCCTTCATCACTCAAGGCTTTGATCGCTGTCTGATGGTCATGGGCAATGGCTACTTCCAACAGGTTTATGAACGCGTCAATGCCATGAACCTGGCCGACCCAACCGCACGCCTCTTGCGCCGCTTAATTTTTTCAAACGCTTTTCCGGTTGAAGTGGATAAGGTCGGGCGCATCCTCGTACCGCAGCTTCTGCGTCAATTCGCGGGCATCGAGAACGAAGCCATCGTGGCTGGTCAGGGAGAGTACTTCGAGATCTGGATGCCTTCGGCTTGGAATGAACAGATGGCCCAGATCCAAAACACGGAAGCCAATAACCAGCGCTTCTCTACATTGAATTTATCCGGCCAGAAACCTGGCTGATGCGGCCATGAACACGCCGCACAAACCTGTACTTTACAAAGAAATTATACACGCATTGCAACCCAAAAGCCCGGGAAAGTATGTGGACGGAACTTTGGGAGCGGGCGGTCATGCCCGCGGAATTCTGGAGGCCTGTGCGCCAGACGGTCGTCTGCTCGGTCTGGATGTAGATACTCAGGCACTGGCGCTCGCCCGAGAGAACTTGGCTCCTTTCGGTGAGCGAGCGCATCTGGCCCAGGCCTCCTACGATTCTCTTTTGGATGTGATGCGCGAAATCGGCTGGGATGCGGTGGACGGCATCCTGCTCGACCTCGGATTGTCTTCGATGCAATTGGACACGCCCGAACGCGGATTCTCGTTCACGCACGACGCCCCGCTCGACATGCGCTTCAATCGTGACTTTGGGCTGACCGCCGCGCAACTGGTCAATACCCTGCCCGAAGCGGACCTCGCCGACCTGCTCTTCAAATATGGAGAGGAACCGCGCGCAAGAAGGATCGTCCGCGAGATCATCAAAGCCAGGCCGCTGAGGACAACAACGCAACTGACCGAGATCGTCAAGCGAGCCTACCCAGAACACAGCCGGGTTCATCCCGCCACACGCACGTTTCAGGCGCTGCGCATCGCGGTCAACGATGAATTGGCAACAG
>JAJYOH010000177.1 GCA_021796315.1 Chloroflexota bacterium | reverse complement strand
GCTTCGGACGGAAGAGCGCCGTCCTCGCAATGACATGATGTTTGTTTTGCCAAAGGAGAAAACTATGTCTACAAATCCTAACGATACCCATGAACTGATCTACGATTGGAACCTGGTGGACGCGCCTGAAAAACCAAAACAGCGCATCATGGTCACGGACGAAACCCTGCGCGACGGGTTGCAATCCCCCTCCGTGATCCAGCCCGAGATCCAAGACAAGGTGTACCTGCTCTATCTGATGAACGATCTGGGGATCGATGCGGCAGATCTAGGCTTGTGCGGGACGGGGGAAAAATTTAAATACCACGTTACGGTCCTGGCACGAGAGATCGTCAAGCAGAAAATGCCCATTCAGCCTCAGAGCGCAGCACGCTCCGTAATTTCGGATATCGCTCCCATTGTGGATGTGTCGCAGGAAGTTGGAACGCCCATCGAAGCCGCCATCTTCCTCGGCACAAGCCCGATCCGCCAATACGCGGAAGGCTGGGATATCAACTTTCTGCTGAAACAGACCGAGGAATCAGTGAGTTTCGCGGTGAAGAACGGAATCCCTGTCATGTTCGTCACCGAGGATACGATCCGCGCACAGCCCGAGACTCTGCGCCAGGTGTACACCACTGCCATTCGCGCTGGCGCGCATCGCATCTGCGTTTCGGACACGGTCGGGCATATCACTCCGCACGGCGTCCGCGCGCTGATCGCTTTCCTGCGAAAGGTGGTGGATGAAATTGATCCAAATGTTGGGATCGATTGGCATGGTCACAAAGATCGCGGACTCGACGTCATCAATTCGCTGACGGCAATCGAAGCGGGAGCAGACCGAGTCCACGCCTGCGGTTTGGGCATCGGGGAACGAAGCGGCAACACACCCATGGAGCTCCTGCTGGTCAACCTCAATCTGCTCGGTTGGTCAACCCGCGACCTGACCAAGCTTCCCGAGTATTGCGAAGTGATCTCCGAAAAATGCGGCGCAGTCATTCCCTTCAATTACCCCGTTGTTGGCGCTGATTCATTCCGCACCGCCACGGGCGTTCATGCCGCGGCAATTGCAAAAGCCCTTAGCAGGAATGACGAATGGCTGGCAGAACACGTGTATTGCGGTGTGCCAGCCAGCATGGTTGGGCGCGTTCATGATATCGAAATCGGGCCCATGTCGGGCGAACATAATGTGCGTTTCTTCCTGTGCAAGAACAAGATCGAGGAAAACCCCGCCTATGTGGCAAAAATTTTGGAAGTCGCCAAACGTTCCAATCGCCTGCTCACCGATGAAGACGTCAGGAGGATCATTACAGTGATGAACCGCCGCCTGAGGGCCAACCAGGAAGTCACCGACGAAGAACTTGACCGTGAACTCCTGAAAGTGCAAATGAGAGTATGAAGTGAAGATCAACGTCAGGCTTGCGGAACCTTTCTGGCGCGCGGTGGGGTTGCGTGAAATAGAGATGACCATGAACCCCGCCTCACGCGCGGACGATTTGCTGGCCGCGCTGCGAGAGCAGTATCCAAGCCTCGGCCTTGAATTCGACCAAACTCCGCCTCACATTTTTATAGGTGACGTGGAAGTGACCAATGACGCTTTGATGACAGATGGCGCGCGCGTTCATCTCGTCTGGCCCATTGCGGGAGGTTGATGTGAACTATCAATCGCCCATCGCCATTATCAATCTCAGCAATGGAGAAATAAAAATCACTTCCACGCCTGATGAATTGATACGCGCCTATCTGGGCGGACGCGGAATGAACATGGCATACCTGCGTCGTTACCTGCGCGCGCACGGCGACCCACGCGACATTGACGCATTCGATCCGCGCAACCCGCTTATTATCGGCGCGGGGTTGCTGACAGGCACCATCGCGCCCAACGCGGCGCGCTTTAACGTCTCGGCGCGTTCGCCCGAAAGCGGGATTCTGGGAGACTCAAACTGCGGCGGCTTCTTCGCGGCCGCTATGCGCAAAGCGGGATTCGACCGTCTCGTTATTCTAGGCCGCGCACAGGAACCATCGTACCTATTGCTCGAAGATGGAAAGATCAGCCTCCTGCCTGCAAATGGGCTCTGGGGGGTGAACGTGATCGAGGCGCAGGATCAACTCAAAGTCAGGCATGGAGCGGGAACTGTATCCGCAGTGATCGGGCCTTCCGGAGAAAAGTTAGTCCGCATGGCCGCGATCATGACGGGCAAAAAAAATACGGCGGGGCGCTGCGGCATGGGCGCAGTCATGGGCAGTAAGAATCTCAAAGCCATCGTGGCGCGCGGCGGGAATACGATTGAAGTCGCACAAAAAGACGCGTTGCGCGCACTGAGGCTTCAGCAACAGGATGAGTTGAAGAATTCAAGGATCGTGCAGGTGCTTGGAAAAGTTGGCACGCCTTTGTTGTATGAAGTGAGCAACCGACTCGGCGCGATCCGCACGCGCAACAGTCAGGATAATTTTTTCGAAGATACGCTCAACGCCGAGGAGATCGAAAAGTTTTCGGACAAGATGCTGGCATGCACGTCCTGCGTGGTGCATTGCCGCCACCGCAACACACTTGGCGGTGAGGGTCCCGAATATTCAACGATAGGCTTGCTCGGCGCAAACATCGGCATCGCGCCGACCGAGCAAGTGATTGCTTTGAACAATCTGGTCAACGATTTGGGACTGGATGCTTCTTCAACAGGTACGATCATCGCATGGGCGATGGAGTTGTATCAACGCGGCTTGATTGATGATTCAATGACTGGCACTCCCTTAAATTGGGGCGATTACGAAACCGTTCACGCGTTGATCGAAGACATTGCCTATCGGCGCGGCTTTGGGGATAGGTTGGCTGAAAGTTCTCAGGCGATACGATTCTTCCCGCCTGAGGCAGGCGATTATTTGATCGCTGTAAAAAATTTGCCGCAGTCCGACCCGCACGATGTACGATATTTCAAAGGCTTTGCGTTGGGGATTGCCGTCGCCAGCCGCGGCGCGGATCATTTACGCAACCGCCCCACGCTTGAAGTCTTCAAACTTCCCGATGAAGTACGCGCAAAAATTTATGGGCGCGCTAACGATCCCGATCCGACGGGATACAAGGATAAAGGTCTCATCATCGCCTGGAGCGATGACATCTTTGCGGTGACCGACAGCCTCGGCATCTGCAAATTTGTCACGCGCGGATTCAACAGCCCGCACTTATTGGGCTATGAAGAATTTTGCGATTTGATTGCGGCTTCCACTGGATTCGAATATACGCCTGAGAGTCTGCGCGCAGTGGGCTGCCGAACGCTGGATACCGAACGCCTCATCAACGCGGACTTCGGCTTGACGCGCGCCGATGATACTTTACCCAAACGCTACTTCGACGACCCCATGCCCGCACGTCAGACCAAAGGCCATCATATTGACCGCGAACAATTCCAGAACATGCTCGACGATTATTACCAAGAACGTGGTTGGGATCGCGATGGGCGAGTCTCCGCGGAAAGGATCGCGGAGATAGATCACTTAGATCATGTCATTGCGAGGAGCGAACGCTAGTGAGCGACGAAGCAATCTCCAGCGAATAAGGAGATTGCTTCGGGCGAAAACCATCGCCCTCGCAATGACATAAACTCACATAAAGGAAACCATTTATGGGACATACTCTCGCTGAAAAGATCCTTGCCGCCAAATGCGACCAAAAGGAATTATCCCCCGGCCAATTCATCAATGCGCGTGTGGATTTGGTGATGGCGTCGGAACTATCGGGCATTCTCACCATTGAAGAGTTTGAAAAGATCAAGAACGCACGCGTCTTCGACCCGAAGAAGGTTCTCTTCGTAATGGATCACTTCACGCCCGCGAAAGATATCAAGAGCGCGGAGATCGTCAAAGCGTGCCGCGAGTTTGCGCTCAAACATGGCATCCGCTTTTACGATGTGGGACGCGCAGGCATCCAGCATATCCTATTGCCCGAAAAGGGATTGGTTGTGCCTGGAGATTTAATCGCGGGCGCAGATTCGCACACATGTACCCATGGTTTCGTCGGCGCATTTGGCACGGGTATCGGTTCCACCGACGCGGCTGTGGCGATGGCAATCGGCGAGTTGTGGATGAAGGTGCCTGAGAGCGTGAAGTTTATCTATCACGGCAAACTGCCAAAATGGGTCGGCGGGAAGGATTTGATCCTGCACACCATCGCTCTCATTGGGGTTGAAGGAGCGCGTTATCAAGCCATGGAATTTACAGGCGAAACGATTGACAGCATGGGCATGAGCAACCGGTTCTCGATGGCAAACATGGCAATCGAGGCCGGGGCAAAAGCAGGGCTCTTCGCAGCGGATGCAACCACCCGCGCCTATCTGCACGCGCGCGGCAGGGACGATGGTCTCTACCTGCAAAGCGATGCGGATGCGGAGTACGCCGCCGTCTATGAAATTGACGTATCCAAGTTTGAACCGTTTGTCGCGGTTCCCTTTATTCCTGAAAACGTCAAACCGGTTTCGGAATTAAACGAATTGGAAATCAATCAGGTAGTGATCGGCATGTGTACCAACGGCAATATCGAAGACCTGCGCGCCGCAGCGGAAATACTCAAAGGGCGTAAGATACATCCACGCGTGCGCGCGGTAATCATTCCCGGCTCGCAAAAGGTCTATATGGACGCTTTACACGAAGGCTTGATAGAAATCTTCGTCGAAGCCGAATGCTCCGTCAGCACCCCCACTTGCGGACCTTGTCTTGGAGGTCACATGGGCGTGCTTGCTGCTGGTGAGCGCTGCGTATCCACCAGCAATCGTAACTTCCACGGGCGTATGGGACACATCACCAGCGAACTGTTCCTGGCAAATCCTTATGTCGCCGCCGCATCAGCCATCGCGGGCAGGATCATTTCACCGGCGAGTTTGTAAAATATTGTGTCATTGCTTCGGGCTGACGCCCTCGCAATGACAGAGAGAGTATCTCATGACATACGAAGCCTTTCACAATACAACCATTGGCGAATTGCTGAGCGTGCAAGCAGCGCGTTTCTCCAATCAAACCTTTTTACGTCTCGACGGGGAACGCCTCTCCTATGCGGACGTTGAGCTGCAAGCCTGTTCGCTGGCAGCGGGATTACGCGGGCTGGGACTCGAACCCGGTGACCGATTGGCAGTCATCCTGCCCAACATGCCTGTGTACGTGATTACGATCTTTGCCGCCGCCAAAGCAGGTTTGATCCTTGTGCCCATCAATGTACGCCGCGACCGCGCCGACGCACTCGCGCGTCTCGCAAAAACAAAACCATCCGCGCTGATCACATTTTCAGACCCGAAACAATTCAACGGCATGGATCATCTCGAAATGGCATTGGACATGCGCGCAAATTTGCCTGAGTTGAAATTTATGATTTCCACCACCGCATCCAAATCACAGAAAAAAGACGGTGTGATTGCATGGGAAAGTTTATTGAAAGACACCGCGCCTCTGGTTCCTGCCATTGCAAAACCACACGACGCGGCGGCAATCATCCATTCGCTGGGCAGTTCAGGCGAACCGCGCGGCGCAATCTTGACGCACGGCGGACTGGTGCATAACGCAGCGGATATCGCCGCGCGGTTGGGTTGTACGGCAGAGGATATTTTCCTCGGCACAATCCCTTTTTCCAACACCTTCGGTCTTACCGCCATCGCGCTTGCCTGCACGGTGGCGGGCGCGCAATTGGTTTGTATGCCGCATTATCGCCCCAGCGAAGCCTTGAGGCTGGTCAAAGAGGCCGGCGTGACCATTCTCTCCGGCGTCCCAACCATGTTCGCGTTAGAGTTGAATCACGCGGACTTTCACGCGTCCGCCTGCGCGACTCTTCGCACGGGCGTGATGGCAGGCGCGCCCTGCCCTCCCGGACTTGTACGCCGCGCCCGCGAAGAAATGGATTTCAAATTGCTGATCGGCTACGGCTTAACCGAAGCTTCGCCCGCCGTCACAATGACCCAACTCGAGGATGGTCCCATCACCGCGACCGAAACAGTCGGGACACCATTGGATGACATCGAACTCAAAGTCATCAACGCCGAAGGCGCGTCCCTGCCGTATGGCGAAGAGGGCGAACTATGCGTGCGCGGTTACAACGTCATGACGGGATATTGGGAAAACCCCGAAGCCAGCGCGCAGGTTTTAGATAAGGAAGGCTGGCTGCACACGGGTGACCTCGCGGTTGTTGACGCGGATGGTCCTGTTCGCATCGTCGGGCGCAAGGATGAAGTCATCATCCGCGGCGGGTTCAAGATCTATCCCGGCAATATAGAAATGGTCTTGCGTTCGCTTCCGGGGGTCAAAGATGCGGCGGTAGTTGGCGTACCTGACCTGATCTTCGGCGAATTAACTTGCGCGTGCATTGTGCCTGAAGAAGGTTCAAAGATTACTACACAGGAAGTGCTTACTTTTGCCGAGGCGCGTCTGCCTGATTATGCCCGCCCGGACCGCGTGTTGTTCTTCGACGTTCTGCCGCGCAACGCCAGTGGAGTCGTGCAAAAAGATTACCTGCGCGAGCGCGTGCGTATTCACGGTCACGCCTGGAAGTTTGGCCGAAACGTAGACACCGATGCGATCATCCCTGCGCGCCATTGCAATACCGCCGACCCGCGCGAACTATCCCTGCACTGCATGGAAGATGCCGATGCAAACTTTGTCAAAAAAATGAAACGCGGCGATCTCATTGTTGCTGATTCAAATTTCGGGTGCGGATCGTCGCGTGAGGTCGCGCCGCTCACAATCAAAGCCGCAGGCGTCTCGGCTGTCATCGCCAAATCCTTTGCGCGTATCTTCTTCCGCAATGCCATCAATATTGGCTTGCCGATTCTCGAGTGTCCGCAGGCGGTGGATGGCATCAGCGAAGGTGACGAGATCGAGGTCGAACCTGCCGCGGGGGTCATCCGCAACCTGACAACGGGCGCGCAATTCCAAGCCGTGCCCTTCCCCGATTTTCTGCGGCGCATCATTGACGTGGGCGGCCTGCTTGCTTATGCGGAAGAGCGGCTCGCGGAAAAATTAGGCTAATCTTGTATTCGTCATTGCGAGGGCGGTGTTCTTCCGCCCGAAGCAATCTCATAAACAATGAGGGGATTGCTTCGTCGCTACACCTGCACTTGCGTGCTGGTGCAAGTGTCGCTCCTCGCAATGACATAATGGAGAAGATCAATGAAAACATATAACATCGGCGTTATCGGCGGGGATGGGATCGGTCCGGATGTTGTGTCGGAAGGCTTGAAAACCTTGCGCGCCGTAATGAAGGATGGCGGTTTCGACTGCAACCTTGTCGAGTATCCTTATTCCGGCGCGTATTATCTCAAGACCAAGGAACTTGTCCCAGACAGAGTGCTTGATGAATGGCGCACGCTGGATGCGATCTTCCTTGGCGCGATCGGTCACCCGGATGTGGAAGTGGGTTTGGTCGAACGCTCAGTCATTCTCGGCTTGCGCTTCGGGCTGGACCTGTACATTAACCTGCGCCCGATCAAACTTTATGCCGAGGCGCTTTGTCCGCTCAAAGGCAAAGGTCCCGATGATATTGATTTCACTGTCGTGCGCGAAAATACAGAAGGTGAATATTGTCAGATCGGCGGCATCCTGAAGAAAGGCACGCCGGATGAAGTGGCAACTTCGACGAGCATTTACACCCGCGTGGGAATCGAGCGCGCCATCCGTTATGGATTCGAACTCGCGCGTGAACGCGCCGCCGCGCGCAATCGCCCCGGTCACTTGACGATGGTGGATAAAGCCAATGCCATCCGCCCGCAGGAAATTTGGACACGCACCTTCGCCGAAGTTGGCAGGGAATATCCCGATATAAAACAAGACCATGCTTATGTGGATGCGTTCACGATGTTGATGATTCAACAGCCGGAGAAATACGATGTAGTTGTGACCACAAACCTGTACGGCGACATCATCACCGATCTCGGCTCGATACTGCAAGGCGGAATTGGTCTCGCTGCATCCGGTAATATACATCCGGGCAAAACCTCCATGTTCGAGTCGATTCACGGCTCCGCGCCGGATATTGCGGGAAAGAACATTGCCTGTCCGCTCGGCGCGATCATGGCCGTGAGCATGATGATGGATTACCTCGGTGAAAAGACCGCCGCAAAACGCATCGAAGACAGCGTGGCGTATTTGCTTTCCAGCGGACAGATCAAATCCGCCGACGCACACAGTGGCATCAGCACCACCCAAATGGGAGATATGGTCGCCGAGCAGATGCAAAAATCTACAGGGCAATAAACCGCGCTGGTGACAATCATCAAGGAATAGATTCTATGCAAGCTACAGAAATCTTGATGGAAGAACATCGTGTCATAGAAAATGTCCTAAACTCATTGGAGACAGCCGCAAATCAACTTTCGGCAGGTCAAGTGATTCCAATGGATTTCTTCCTGAAGGCGGCCGACTTCATTAAAGACTTTGCCGATGGATGTCATCACAAGAAGGAAGAAGGGATTCTCTTTGTCGCATTGGCGGCGAATGGGATGCCACACGACACGGGTCCAGTAGGCATGATGTTAGTAGAACATGAGGAAGGTCGCCGATTCACGCGCGCCATGAGAGAAGGCGCAGAGCGAGTTCAGGCAGGAGACAGTACAGCCATGTCGCAAGTTATCCAAAATTCGCTGGACTATGTCGCGCTTTTACGCGAGCATATCCAGAAGGAAGATCATATACTCTTTCCGATGGCCGATAATGTTATTCCCGTTGGGCAACATGAGCAGATCATGGCAGAGTTCAATCGCATTGAAAATAAAGATGAGGTTCACGAAAAGTATCTTCGCATGGCGGATGAGTTGGCAAAAGTTATGACGGTTTGAGCAACTGATATTACGCACCGTCCCGCAGGTTTGAGCGAATCCCCAGCGTTTTACCGGGAAACCTGCAAGACGTTTTATGCTCGGGGAAAATAGAGACAAACAAATTCCCTTGATTGCACGCATAACTTCTGGCACAATGTACAACTACATTGAACAACTCAGAAATTACATCAACGTACAGTATGCCCACACCACACATTCCATCGCAGGATTTTGGCGGCGAGGGTCCCAATCTGCTGTTTTTACACGCCAATGGTTATCCGCCCGCATGTTATCGCCCGTTACTTGCACGGCTTGCAAAGCGGTTCCATGTTACAGCCATGCTTCAGCGCCCATTGTGGAAAAACAGCCTTCCTGAAGATCTTCACGACTGGACTCCCTTTAGCGACGATCTGCTCCGTTTTTTGGATGAAAACGAATCAGGCGCGCCGACAACTGTCGTCGGTCATTCGATGGGCGGGATTGCCGCTTTGAGAGCTGCCCTGCGCCAGCCGCAAAGATTCCAGCATCTCATTCTTCTTGACCCTGTTTTGCTCCCGCCATCTTTCATCGCGCTCTGGAATATTGCACTCACATTCAAATTCGCGCATCGCCTTCACCCACATATTAAGTCCGCGTTAAATCGCCGCCGCGAATTTGACAACCTTGATCTGTTGTTCAAAAGATACCGGAAGGTTCCCACCTTCAAATATATGGATGACGACGCGTTACGCGCGTATATCGAAGGAATTACGCGCCCCAGGGCAAACGGCGGCTATGAATTGATATATAGCCCGGAGTGGGAATCGCACGTATACTATGCCAGCATCTGGCACGACATGGAATTATGGCGCACGTTGCCGAGTTTAAAAGTCCCCACGTTGATTATTCGCGGCGCCGAGACCGATACATTCTGGGAATCCACGGCGCGGCAAGTTCACAGAAAGAACAAAAAGATTAAAATAATCACCCTGGAGAAATCCACCCATCTCCTGCCATTGGAAAAACCTCGAGAAGTTTTTGAGATTACTCAGGCATTTTTAAAGGAGGTTTTGTGACCGAGTTAAAGTATTCATCCGCAGAACTAATGATCGTCAACGCCGCGCGCCTGCTCAAAGATGGCGACGTGGTTTTCGTCGGCGTGGGACAACCCAACCTTGCGTGCAATCTCGCCAAGCGTACACACGCGCCGAACCTTGTGATGATCTATGAAGCGGGGGTGATTGGCGCAGAACCGGAACGCCTGCCGCTTTCCATCGGCGACCCGACGCTCGTCAGCGGCGCGCTGTCCGTGGTCAGTATGTACGATATTTTCACGCTTTACCTGCAGCGCGGCAATGTCGATGTGGGATTCATGGGCGGCGCGCAAATTGATAAGTTCGGTAACATCAACGCCACGGTCATCGGAAAAGATTATGAGCATCCCA
>JAJYOH010000176.1 GCA_021796315.1 Chloroflexota bacterium | reverse complement strand
TGTGACGTGATTAGAACGGGGTTTGAAACTTATGGAAATACTGGGGATACAAATGCTGCTATTAGTCTTGGCGTTACAGCGGCTCTAGCAGATTTTGGATTAAGCAAATATATAGATAAATTTATCCCGGGACTTCAAACGCACGGCCCTTTAGCGAGTGGCAAGAATATTGGAACGGCTCTATTCGGTGCGAACGCAATACGAAGCGGTATATCAACTCTTGGCAGCGCAATAGTTCAAGATGTAGTTACAGGGTTGTTTATTAAACCTCCACTTGTTGGTGAGGGTAATTCCTTTTATTGTCAAAATTGTGTCAATGATTCTCCTCCAATTATTGCTTCTACAAATGAAAATGGCGTACAATCATATTCCTCTTATTCATCGTATGTCTTAGGCTATTCGGCAGGTAATTTCTCGATAAGCGACGCTCAGGTTAGTAATAATCACGGTGGAACTAATAATAATCAATTACAATCTTCAATTCCTGGCCCAGTTACGACAGTTAACCAATCACCTAATCAGACGGGCCTATTTAGCCCACAAGATTGGTATATTTCCTTGGATGGCAGTACACCACAACTATGTACCCTTGCCAATGGCGATCCAGACGGAAACCCAATTACTCAATATCATTTCCAGATCTTCAACAGCCCAACCAATTGGGATAGCGGATGGGTATCAAGCAACTGTGTAACTCCGCCCTCACTACCTTCGGATCGCTACCAGTGGCGTTCGCAAGATAAGGATTCAGCTGGAATGATCAGTGCCTGGAGCAACGCTTATCATTTTGCAATAAATTCATCAACTCCTTCTATCACCGACATTCAGTTCAATCCCACAACGCCCTCTGCCAGCGATTTTGTGCAAATCTATGCCTGCGCTGATCAGCAATATGAAGTCTACGTAAATACCGCGACCGATGGCTCTACAAACGGTAATTGGCGCATGGTCACCAATGCATTGCCGCGCGGCTGTGATCCTACAAACTCAGCGAACTGGGTCAACTGGTTTACGCTTCCGTGGGATGACGGTTTGCACCGCGTTGAATTTGTTGTCTTCAAGAATGGACAGACATTCGTCCGCGACGATCAGATCTATGAACTTCAACATCGGAAACCCAATGGCCCAACACAAATTGCTCCACTGGCAGGATCGTATCTAAATTCAAAGCAAGTGACGTTCCAGTGGACGACGTCAGCGCGAACAACAACTTATCATCTTACGATCAGTCCGAATTCTGATCTCAGTGCACCGTTAGTTGACACAGATCTTGCAAATACAGTTACTAGCTATGCATATACATTTTCCCAAGATTATTCCCAAGTTTATTGGCTTGTAACCGCTAGCAATGAACTTGGTAGTTGGGGCTCTGGTGTTCGATCCTTTGGACTCGATGAAACACCGCCTACTTCAAATGTTAAATCTAGTAACAGTCTCCAAACACAAACACAATTTGTTGTTCGTTGGAATGGCAGTGACGATCTTTCGGGTCTAAGCAACTATGACATACAATATCGCGATGGACCGAATGGCACCTGGAATTATTGGCTTACCAATACCACCACGACTTCAGCCATTTTTTCAGCACAAGATGGACATTCTTATTGTTTCCGCTCGCGCGCTACTGATTTTGCTGGGAATGTTGAAGATTGGCCGTCAGGAGACGGTGACACGTGCACAACCGTTGATACATCGCAAGCGCCGCTGCAACCGTGGTGGGATCCCAATTATGCGGTCAAGCGACAGATCGTCGTACTGAACAATGACACGAATGCCCTGGCATCCGGATATCCAATCCATCTACATTTTGACAAGAATACAACACCAACGGCTGCCACGCTATACGCCTTATCACAGTCTGCGATAAAAGGTGACGACTTTAGAATCGTCGCGCTCGATAACACAGAATTGCCTCGTTTTGTTCCAAACTTTACTAGCGATGCGATTGACATCTGGTTCGATCTGGGAACAAGTATTTCAGGCAACGGCACGAACAACACAACTTATCAACTCTATTATGGGAATCCAAATGCAAGCAACCCGCCGAACAATGTAAATAACGTTTTTCCGCCAGCCTCCGATTCTTCGACCCTTGGATTGTGGAGGTTTTCCGACGGTCAAGTAGCTACAGTCACCGATTATTCAGGGAATAATCGCGTTGGCACTGGTTCAAATCTGACGGTTGGGCAAGGCAAATTTGGCAGCGACGCTATTTTCGATGGTTCCACGAGCATCGTCAATCTCGGCAGTGATAATGCATATAACCTTGGTCAATTCACGGTGGAAGCTTGGATCAAGTCCAATGCGATCAATACGCCTCAACAGATTTTCTCTTGGCGAGGCAATTCAGGTGACCAACGCTATGAGATGTTCTTGGACAGCGGTCAACTTGTCCTCTCGCTCAACGGAGGTGCCAGCAAGGTCCGCAGCCAAACACAGCTGAATGGCGGACAATGGTACTTTGTCGCCGGGACAGACAATGGGAACGCCCTACGACTTTATATCAATGGAATCTTAGATAATACGGTAACGACCAATGTAACGCCTCTAACTGGAAGCGGAACAATGTGGTTTGGCGCGAATGGATACGATCACAACGATTACTTTAATGGCGAGATCCAAAACGCACGCGTTTCAAATGTAGCGCGAACTTCGTTCCCCTATGGAGTTTATGGGCTTGTACTAAATGAACCAGGATCTGCGGTTGGAAATGAAATTGCTCAACCCATCGTCACTCCAACGCCAATACCACCCACGCCAACGCCGATGCCAAATCCCGAATTTGGAACTGGTAACGATGGCGATATGTCAATTACAGGCACACAATATACAGACAGTACGAGAAGGCCTCTCACAGTCAGCGTATCAGCTGGGGCAAATATCATTTCGGTAGGATCCACATCCGGTCTTGCAATAAACGATGAAGTGCTGATCATCCAAATGCAGGGTACCAACACAGGCATTCGTGAGACCCACTTTATACAAGCAATTGATACCGGTTCCGGAACAATCACGCTGCAAAGCTCGCTGCTCAATTCTTATACGGTAGGTGGAAACTCAAAAGCGCAGGTTGTACGCGTTCCAAATTATCATAATTTAACGATTCCCGGCGGCGCGGCATTGACCGCTCTTGGATGGGATGGATCATCCGGCGGCATTATGGCGTTTCGAGTTTCCGGTCAACTCAACGTTGCAGGAAACGTTAGCGTCTCAGGGCTTGGCTACGCAGGCGCTCCAACAAACACAAATGTGCCAGGGCGGCAGGGCGATGGCGAACCCGGTCCGGGAACAAGCTCCTGTAGTCCGAACGGTATGGGCGGCGGCGGGGGTGGTTCTAATGGCTATGGGAATCCTCCCGGTGGTGGGGGTGGCGGTTACAGTGCTGCTGGCCAACCTGGTAAAGCAGGGGTAAATAACGGAGGAGCTTGTATTGGAAGTGGCGGTAATTCACAGGGATCACCTGACCTGACCAACATCTTCATGGGGGGCGGCGGTGGAAGCGGTGGATCAAAGACCAACGATGGACCTCAATATGTTGGCGGGGCTGGCGGTGATGGTGGAGGCATTATCATGATCTATGCTCACGATATTAGCGTGAGTGGATCAATTACTTCCAATGGATCAAATGGTGGCCAGGGTGGGGGAGGAGGTACTGGTGCCAATGGCGGAGGTGGCGCCGGTGGTTCAATTTATATCAAAGCAGATAATGCCAGCATTGGCTATTACCTTATTAACGCTACAAAAGGATATGGTGGTGTATATGGTGGCGGGAGCGATCAAGACGGCGGCAACGGTGCCGATGGAAGAATCCGGATTGAATATTATCAATCGTTCGATGGCGGTGTCACCAATCCCGGAGCAAGTACCATTCAACTTGCCACGCCAACACCTATTGCAACCTATACACCGTCTCTAACTCCAACCAATACGGCAACGCCTACACCGAGTCAGACTCCTTCCATTACCCCGTCCCCCACTGAGAGTTCAACGCCTACCGATACGGCTACGTACACACTGACTCCCACGGTAACGCAAACACCGTCACCCACCAGTACTCCAACGTTTACTCTAACACCAAGTGATACTCCGACATCTACATCAACACCTACTGCCACACCTGCCTTTGGCGGTGGAACACAGGATCTTACTATTGCCACGTCACCTTATTACTTCGATTCGACTCGTGCTGCGATCCAGGGAGATGTAGCCGCGGGACAAAATCAAATTACTGTGAATGCTGCGGTTTTCTCAACAGGCCAGGAGATCTTGATCATTCAAATGCAAGGTACAGGCGCAGGAAATTATGAATCTGCAAACATTGCTTCTATTTCCAATGGCACGAATCTTGTCCTGCAATCAAACCTGCTTAACAGCTACTCTTCAAGTGGAGATAATCGCGCTCAAGTGGTGTGGGTTCCACATTATCGGAACATGACTGTTCAAAGTGGAATGAAATTGACTGCCCATCCATGGGATGGAAATACAGGTGGCATATTGGTTTTTAAGGTGGATCAGAACCTTGTAATCCAATCGGGAGCAAGCCTCGATGTATCGGGTTTGGGATTCTCAGGAGGAATTATTCCGGCAAGTCCATGGACTTCCGCAGGCAATACGGGGGAAAGTTATACGGGACCCTCGCTGTTGCATGACTTTAGCCCGAACGGAGGCGGAGGCGGTGGTGGATGCGATTACCAAAATAATGGCGGAAGCGGCGGCAGCTATGGCTCAGAGGGCACGAACGGAGGTGGTAATCAATGCGCGTATAACCATAAAATGGGATTCACTTATGGTGTTAACAATCTTTCAACACTCTATCTAGGTTCGGGAGGTGGTAGCGCGGGTGGGTGTTGTATCAATGGCGGTAGTGGCGGCGGAATCATTTTGATGTATGCCCGTAACCTAACTTTGCAAGGAACCATGCTCAGTAATGGAGCAAATGGTCAAAATGGCGGTAGTAATCCTGGCGGCGGCGCTGGTTCGGGCGGAAGCATTGGTATTATGTCCGTATCAGCAGACCTGAGTGCAGGAACTTTATCTGCCTTGGGCGGTTCAGGCGGTTCTTCAAGCGGAACTTATGGTGGTTCGGCTGTCGTTTATGGAGGCAATGGTGGAAATGGTCGTATCTATATTCAATATGGCTCGCTGGTTCAAGGGACAATCAACCCGCCTGCAAGTTTGTATAACGATCCTTCTCTCAATCCTACTCCTACCATGACTCCGACTTTTACCCCCACGGCGTCAGATACACCAACTTTCACGCCAACAGCGTCCACCACACCTACGTATACCTCCACGGCATCCAACACGCCATCCTTGACATCAACTAACACACTTATACCAACATTGACAGGAACTGTTACTCCTAGCCTCACTCCCTCTGTCACCCCTTCACCCACTCAAAGCCTCACGCCCACAGATACTGCAACATCGACACTTACTCCAACCTTTACACCAACTGCATCGCCAACGGCAACCTATACATTAATGCCAACAGCAACCCAAACACCAACGCCAACCGCCACACCTGTATTTACGGTTTTTGGAGATGGCTCAGATGGGAACCATACTGTGGCGGGCACAGAATATGCGGACAACACTCGTACAACCTTAACGTCTGAAGCAAATGCAGGATCCACCGTTTTGACAGTCTCGGACGCAACCAACTTCCAGGCTGGGCAGGAAATTCTTATCGCGCAGATGCAAGGTTCGAATGCAGGCACATATGAATTTGACACTGTCTCATCAACGGGAACAAACACCATTACGCTTCAATATCCATTAGTTGGAAGTTATCTTACAAGCGGAAATGATCACTCCCAAGTGATTCGTGTTCCTCACTATGATAACCTTACAGTACCCAGTGGCGCCGTCCTTACTGCTCACGCATGGGATGGTTCTACTGGTGGAATACTTGTGCTTCGCGTTCTTGAAAATCTTGACACTGAAGGCGCAATCTCTGTTGCAGGACTTGGTTTTCGAGGCGCGCCGAAAAACACTAACGTACCGGGTTCGCAAGGAGAGGGTGAAAACGGTCTGGGTTCGGCTGCCTGTAGTGCCAATGGCATGGGTGGTGGAGGTGGAGGGTCGAACGGTTATGGGAATCCACCGGCAGGAGCCGGCGGTGGTTATGGTACAACGGGTCAATCTGGTCACATCGGCATTAACAACGGCGGCGCTTGCACAAGTATTGGAGGAAACATGAGTGGAGATCCTACCCTGGCCCAGCTATTCCTCGGCGGCGGCGGCGGGAGCGGCGGGTCAAAAACCAATGATGGTTCGCAATACTTTGGAGGTGCTGGCGGAAATGGCGGAGGCATCGTCTTAATTTTTGCAAACAACCTATTTGGCTCGGGCAGTGTTAATGCGAATGGTCAAAGTGGATTCCTAGGTGGGGGTGGAGGAACGGGCTCGAACGGAGGTGGCGGTGCCGCTGGATCAATATATATTACTGGCAATAATGTGACGGTTAGCAATATCACCGCACAGGGCGGCCTTGGCGGTGTTTACGGTGGTGATACCGATCAAGATGGCGGTAGTGGCGCACAAGGTCGGATACGAGTTGATTACTATGGAAGCTTTTCTTCAACAGCGGACCCTGCTGCCTTTACATCGCAGCTTCCAATACCTACGCCTGCTCCAACGCCAACATTCACGCCAACGGCGTCAGTCTCTCCTACCTGCACATTGACGAATACACCAACACTGACCGCCACAGTGACATGGCCTCCCACACCGAGTGGCACACCAACATTTACGCAAACGAACACACTCACCAGCACGCCAACATCTACAGCAACAAATACTGCCACTCCAACCCTCACACCCATGATCACCCCGGACATCACTCCACCAGCCAGCGGCAGCGGCATCTTCGGCCAGGTCTGGATCGGTCCCAACTGCCCCGGCCCAATCCATCTCGGCGAATTCTACTGCGCGGAGAAACCTTATCAGACGACGCTGATGGTGCTCACGCAATCCAACCAACAGGTTACTCAGTTCACCACCGATGTGAATGGTGAATTTGTTTTGGCTTTGCCTCCTGGGCAATACATTCTCCGCCCAGAAAATCTGGCAAGATGGCCGCGTGCGATGGATTTGTCTTTTGTGGTGGTAGCGGGGCAGTACACACCGCTCACCATCTATTACGACACCGGCATCCGCTAAGACCTGTGTCGACTGTAGCACCTCAGCGAGAGTGGGACAGTTTAGGGCAAAAAACTAAAGTGTGGTTTCTGGTCATAGGGCGCAAGGCTCCGAGTTTCCAGCAATCGTTATGCCAATAGTGATTCGGCATTAAATGATGCTGCAAGGCAATCTGTTGTAGACAGCCATAACGCGTGCGCGTAAATTGCGTCTGCTGGTGGGTATTCGTCGGTGATTGGGATGGCGTTAAAAAACAACAAGGTGGCTTATCGCCTCACGGCGGGGAGCGGAGACTGGGAGGTCATTATGAAAACAAAGAACCTAAGCAAGTTGTATGAGAACGCGGAGTAGGATTAGTGTAGGATAGGGAAACCTCGTTCTATTCAGAATTTCCAGAGTGCATATTTGGATGACAAGATGACAACGCTCAATTATCTTGAACTAAGCGCTTCGCGCAGCGGCTTCTCACGGTAACGACTTGCAATGGAAAGAACTTGAGGGGGGAATCAGGCTATATTCTCTGCGTTGAATTCCATTCTGAAAAGGAGAATATCAGCCATGACTCAATTACGAGAAAAAATGCAGGAAGACTTGCAACTGCATGGATATTCGAATCTGACTCAAGATTTGTATATTCGTGCAGTGCAACAATTGGCGGAGCACTATCGAAAATCGCCGGACCAGATTGGTGAGGAAGAACTCCGCCAGTATTTTTTGTACCTCGCGAATGTCAAACAATATGCTGCCAGCACGCTCACCATTGCATTATGCGGGATTCGCTTCTTCTATGAACGCACCCTGCAGAGAGAAGCACCCGTTTTGGAGCTTCTGCGTTGGCCATCTCCCCAGAGACTTCCCACGGTGCTCACCTTCGAGGAAGTGCATCGCGTTCTGAGATGCGTTCATGTACAAGGCGTTCGAGCCTGTCTGAGCACGATCTATGGCTGCGGTTTGCGAATTCAGGAAGGGATCCATCTGCAAGTTCGAGATATCGATTCTGCTCAAGGGACGCTCCACATTCGCAACGCAAAAGGAGGCAAGGATCGCAATGTTCCTTTGCCGCCCAAGATACTCGATCTGTTACGCCAGTATTGGAAGGTGCATCGGAATCCCGCATGGCTCTTTCCTTCGCGCATGGAAACTCCCTATCGATTGGATCAAGCTGCGAGTCCCGTAACGGTTCGCACCATTCAACGAGGTTTTCAAGCTGCCTTGAAAGAAAGCGGGGTGCCAAAGCCTGCGACCGTCCATACGCTGCGCCATTCGTTCGCGACGCACCTTTTGGAATCAGGCGTGGAACTGCGGGTGATTCAAGCCTATTTGGGGCACGCCTCTCCAACCACCACCTCCATTTACACACACATCACTCCCAAAATGGACGAGAAAGCCCTGCAGACGATCAATGAGATCTTGCAAGACTTATGAGGCTCGAACTGGCTGAGATTTTCCGCCGCTACGGAGAATCCTACCGCCAAAAATATGCTGCGCGCATGCCTTCCACACATCTGAAGGCGATGCGCGCGATCGAGCAATGCCGGACGGAGGCCTTGGGGGGACAGGTGTATCGCTGTCCGGATTGTGGGCATGAGCAATATAGCTATCACTCGTGTCGCAATCGCCATTGTCCCAAATGCCAAAATGAAAATGCGCAGCGTTGGCTCGAGAACCAACGGGATCTGTTGTTGCCCGTTCCGTATTTCATGCTGACGTTCACGATCCCTGAAGGCTTCAATGAAGTCATCCGCAGCCACCAGAGCTTGATCTATGACCTGTTTTTTAAAACTTCTGCTGCCGCGACCCAACTACTCGCCGAAGACCCGCGCTTTCTTGGTGGACAGATCGGAATGGTGGGAGTATTACAGACTTGGGGACGCAATCTGGCCTATCATCCTCACATCCACTATTTGGTTCCAGCAGGTGGATTGGCGAAGGACGGCAAGACTTGGCTTGCAGCTCAGCAGGATTTTTTGTTGCCGGTGCGAGCGCTCTCGAAGATCTTTCGCGGCAAGCTGAAAGCTGCCTTGCGCAATACGGCTTGTTACAAACTTCTACCCGCAAAAGTCTGGACGCAGAAATGGGTGGTGCATTGCGAAGCCGTGGGATCCGGACTCGGCGCATTGAAATATCTGGCTCCCTATATCTTTCGAGTGGCGCTCAGCAACCATCGTCTCGTGAAATTGGAACATGACCGTGTGACCTTCCGTTATCGCGATACGGATACCGGTGTCAAACGCCTCTGCACACTGGATGTGGAAGATTTCATCCATCGCTTCCTGCAGCATGTTCTGCCCAAAGGCTTCGTAAAGGTCCGCTATTATGGAATCTTCAGTCCGAGCCACCGACGATCGCTTTCTCTCCTTCGGCAACAATTGAAAGACAGGATCGGAATGGTTTCGATAACGCAGAACATTCAAGGCGATGAAACATCGGCAGCTTCTCAAGAATTCCATCGTTGTCCGAACTGCGGTGGGGTGATGCAGCCGATTTCAATGATCCCCTCTTCCGCTCACGGACCCTCTCCACCACCAACACTGTGGACCTCAACCTGCTGACCTGATTTCGTTTTAGGTGCGAGCGAATGCCACACCCTGCTTTGAATTTTGTCGGAAGATGAAAAAATATCCTGATCTGCCTTTATCATTTTCTCTAACGACGATGTCTCACTTCCTCGTGCCTCTTCTTGTCTTGAATTCCATGTTGATGAAACTTGAAAATGTTCTTCTTGATCGAATGATGGCTTTCTTAATTTCCAAATAGACCGACACGTCTTACGCTCGGCTTAGTTCAAGATGATTATGTGGCGGCTGCGGCCTTCCACAACCTGTTCTCTTGCACAACACGCGCCACATCAATCCTTAATACGTTGGACGTCATCCTTTGGCACGAAATCACCCTTATCCACCGATTTTCCAGGCTCCAAATGTCAAATAGCAGAGAAAAGGATGGCTTACAAATAGTTGACAGGTGCAATTGACAAATCAATACCTCTGGTCTATCCTTAACACTCTCAAGCATTAATGTTCTCTTTTTGGGTATTTTGAACATCGACGCGCGGACTGAATGCGCTAC
>JAJYOH010000175.1 GCA_021796315.1 Chloroflexota bacterium | reverse complement strand
CAACCCACCATGCAATCCCTGCACATCCTCGCCAAACAAAACAATGCGCGGATCAGCGGCCATTGCCTGACCCAATGCGTCATCAATCGCTTCAGAAAAATCAATGCGTCTCATGCCGCCTCCCCTTCAGATAATGCCGACGCTACGACCTTCTGGATTTCCCTTTTGATATCAGACTCTAACTCTGCCACACGCGCCGCGTCTTTCCTGACCAGAAGCCGCCTCGTCCGCATAAGCGGATCGCCCACACTGGACGTTTGTCCCTGCGCCGCAAAGACCATTCCAAGCGCCTGCCGCCAAGTATTTAATGTCCCTGCCGCCCAGGGATTTTGGCAGCAGATAACAATCACCCGGCTGGCAAAATATTACATACCCAGATAAGCCGCACGCACGTGTTCATTTTTAGCCAGTTGACGGGCGGGCCCTTGCAAGTCGATCTTTCCTTCAGACAGCACAAAACCATAATCGCTGATGGCGAGCGCCATTTGAACATTTTGCTCAACCAACAGGATCGTGATCTTGAGTTCGCGCAGCTGCTTCAGGTTTTCAAATAATTGAAGCACGAGCAGGGGCGCCAGGCCGAGAGACAATTCATCGATCAATAAAACCTTCGGGGAGGCCATGATGCCGCGCGCCACGGCCAGCATTTGTTGTTCGCCTCCGCTCAAGGTGCCGGCATTTTGTCCGCGGCGTTCCCTCAAACGCGGAAACATTTCATAGACCCGTTCAAGGTTGTCGTTCATTTTAGGCCGCGCCCGCGGGTTGGTCGCACCCATTTCAAGATTTTCATAAACAGTCATGTCAGTAAAAAGTTGCCGGCCTTCGGGGACAAGCACCAGTCCCATGTCGGCTTTGGTATAAGCGGGCAGGCGGCTGACATCCTGACCCTCGAACCAGATGGAGCCATTCCACGGGCGAAGCTGTCCCATCACGGTCCTGAGCAAAGTTGTTTTACCGGTCCCATTTCCTCCAACCAGACAGGTCAGTTTGCCCTCCTGCAAATTTAACGAAGCTCCCCACAAGATTTGAACTTCCCCATAACCAGAAGCGATGTCTCGCACTTCGAGGATGCTCATGGTTATTCCTCCTCCAGAAGTTGATTGGCAAGATCGGAATCTCCGAGATAAGCCTCGACCACGCGTGAATTATTTGCAATTTCACTTGGAGTTCCATCCGCGATCTGCTCGCCATAATCCAAAACAATAATGCGGTCCGAAATATTCATCATGGCCTTCATCAGATGCTCGATCATGATAATGGTAATGCCCTGCCCGCGTATTTTGCGGACAGTCTGAATCATTCCATCGATCTCGGATGAATTCAACCCAGCCAGAACCTCATCGAGCAGGATCAGATATGGATGTGATGCCAAAGCCCGGGCCATCTCGAGCCGCTTCTTTTGCGCGACGTTGAGGCTGTTCGCCATTTGATCGGCTCGATTTTCCAAGCCGACAAATTCCATCACTTCATCTGCGATGCTTGCGGCTTTACCCAGGTTATGATTCTCGCGGCCAAAACATGCGCCGACCATGACATTTTCGCGCACGGTCAGCTCGTTCAACGGGCGGACGATCTGATGAGTGCGCGCCATACCCATGTGGGCAAGATCGTACGATTTCATGCCGGTCACATCCTTGTCCCGGAAAATGATGCGGCCAACTTCAGGGCGATAAACGCCGTTGATCACATTGAAAAGTGTGGTCTTGCCTGCGCCGTTCGGGCCAATCAATCCCAGGATTTGTCCCTGAGGAAGATCGAATGTGACCTGCGTCAGGGCTTGAAGCCCGCCAAATCGTTTCGTGACACCTCGAACAGAAAGAAGCACCGTCATGCCAGCACCTTCCTGAGCATGGGGACACGCTTCCGAAGCCAGCCGACCGCCCCGGCAGGGATAAAGAGTACGATCACCAATAACAACGCACCCGCAACCGAAAGTTGAATGTTCTTAAATAGCGGACTGGTCAACAGGTAATCGCGCAAGCCTTCGTATCCCGCCGCGCCCAAAATGGGACCAAGCACACTTCCCTGTCCGCCCAGCATAACGATCACCAACATTTCAATCGAATAATCCAGGCGGAAAGCATCAGCCGGCTCGATGTTGCCATTTTTGAAAAAGAACAAAGTGCCGATGATACCGGGCAGGATTGCTGAAAGAACGAATGCCCAGGTTTTTGCATCCGGGGTGACCACGCCCATTACTTCGGCGGCATCTTCATCCTCGCGGATGGCCATCAATCCCAAACCGAACTTGCTATTCTTAACCGCGAAATTGAGTATCACAGCCAAAAGAGCCAGGGCTAAAATGACATAATAAGTCATCCACAAGGCATTGGCTGCCCCGTCATAGTTGCTGTAAACTTTAAAGTTAAGAGTCATCCCGATCGGCCCGCCGAAGGGATCGAAATTATTTACGAAGGCCCGAACAGCTTCGTTGATGCCAATGGTCGCCAGGGCAAAATATGCGCCGCGCAATCTGAGAATGGCTTTGCCCAACAGAAAAGCCAGAAGCCCGGAAGTTAACCCCCCAGCCAAAGCTGCGCTCCATAACGGCCAGCCTTGAGCGCTGATCAAATACAGGCCTACGTATCCTCCCAACCCAAAGAAGACCACATGCCCAAAACTAACATAGCCCGTAAAACCTAGCAGGATATTTAAACTGGCGGCCAGCACGATCACCTGCAGGATAATAAAAATGGATTCACGTAAGGATGGACTGTGACTCACGATTGGTCCGATTCCCAAAGCGATCACCGCCAGAAGGCTGACCCAGAGTCCGATGTTTTTGAGTTGTTTCATTTCTTTGCTCCAAACAGGCCTGTGGGCCGTACGAGCAGAATGATAACGAAGAGGATGAATTCCAATACGGGAACCCAGCTATTCGGCAGAATGATCGGAATCAGACCCTCCATGACGCCCAGGATCAAGCCTCCCGCCAACGCGCCCAGCGGATTTCCCAAGCCGCCCATCACCACGATCACGAAACTCTTTAGCTGATAAGCGTTCCCGGCCAGGATGGTGAATGGGAAGAACGTCGCGATCAATCCTCCTGAAACGGCAGCCAGCAATGTACCAAGCCCAAAACTGAGCGCCAGAACGCGGGACGATGGAATGCCCATCAGTTCAGCCGCGGCACGGTTATTTGCCACTGCCCGGATATTCTTGCCGGGACGAGTGCGATAAAGAAAAAAGTATAGTCCGCCCGTGACGACAGTTGCCACGACAGCAGCCACCAGGCGCGTGCTTTGAACGGTCAAGTCGCCACTGCCAATGCTTCCCAGCGTGAAGTTGACATTGCGCGGCGTCGTGCTGAAGGCCGCCGTTCCCAGACCGATCATGATCATGTTGACGGCGTAAGTCGCCAGCAGCGTGGAAAGAGGCGGGGCGGATAACACGCGATGGATGGCAATGTAATAGATCGCAATTCCACCGATGAGTCCGACCAGGGCAATCAGGATCAAAGCCACGTATGGATTCAAACCGATCGAGTTGAACAAAAGATAGACCCCAAACATACCCAGAGCCATGAGCGGAGCATGTGCCAGGTTGATCACATCCATCACGCCCCAAATCAGACTCAACCCCATGGCGGCAATTCCATAGACAAAGCCGATCAATAGACCATCGATCAATGAAGCAAGAAAAATATTTCCCATGCGGTTTCTCCATGAGTTCGGAACTAATGGAAAAAATCCCTGTAAACGTTCAACGCGCCTACAGGGACTTTCCAGATGCAAGAAGTTACGGGATGGGGTAGAGCGCGGGAGCAGTTGCGCCTTCAGCAGGCCACACAATCTGCTTTCCAAGATTTCCGCTCGAGTCTTTCTGCCATTGCACATAGACCATCTCGTGGCCGATCTGCAAACCATGACTCGCGGCGCTGGTATCGAATTTGATGTGACCATAGAAGGTCAGGATATCCATGTTGTCGAGGGCCTTCGTAATGGCCGCGGTATCCAACGAACCCGCATCCTCGATGGCTTTCTGCAAGATCAGACCAGCGATGTAACCGCCAGCCGAATGATAAGTTGGGTCTTCGTTGTAGGCGGCTTTGTAGGCGCTGGTGAAATCTGCGCCGGTTGTGCCGTACCAGGTCAGGCCGGCTTTCGCGGCCGAATCCTGCGTGAAGTTCACCTGCGGTTCCCATTGGCTGGGTCCAACCACGCCGAGTGCAGCGTCGCCCAATTGGGAGAACTGGTCTTCCGGCGGAGCGACCAACAGCGCCACAAACTTTGCGCCGATCTTCTTCTCAAAGAGTTGTTTGGCAAACGTGCTGCCATCCTGGAAGTGGCCGCCGCCCATGACCGCGTCCGGCGCGGCTGCCTGAATCTTATTGATCAGCACGGAGAAATCAGTTGTGGCCGGGTCGTACCCTTCAAAGAGAACAACGGTATAACCCTTGCTTTCCGCATACGTTTTCAAAGCATTGACAACGCTGGTCGAGAAGCTGTCTGTAGAATATGCAATTGCGATCTTCTTGGCAGTCGGGTCAGTCTTTGCCAACAAATCCAGAGCGCCCGTCAGATAATGGCTGGCAGGCGTATAGGCTTGATAAACCAGAGTGTAGCCCTTTTTATAGGTGTTATCATCCGCCGCGCCGGTGGTGATCATGATCTTGTTGTATTGCTGGGCAATCACAGCTGCCGCAGCGGCCAGACCGCTCGAATACGGGCTGATCAAAAAGTCGGCGTTATCTTCCGTGGCAAGTTTGGTGTACAGTTGTTGGACACGATCTTTATTGGACTCATCATCATACGTCTGTGCTTTAAAGGTGACCATCGTACCGTCAGCCAACTTAACCCCTCCGGCTTTGTTGACCTGATCCATCCATAGCTTGAGACCGTTATACTGCCGCGTCGATTCGACATTCAGCGAGCCGGTCTGCGAAGAAGTGAATCCAATGGTGACCGTCTTCGCGGCTGGTTGTGCGGGCGCGTTTGTTGCTGCCGGCGCCTGAGTCGCGGCGGGCTGCGGCGGCGCAGCAGTCGGGGTCTCTTGCGGACCGCAAGCAGCGATCGCCATGCTTCCCAAAACGAGCAGGCTTAACAATACGAATAATGAGCGTTTCATCAGAGCTCCTCCATTTGGAATAATTGGATACGATTTGAACCTGGCGTGTGCTGAAATTCTAAAAGACGGGCAAACCTCCTGGATGCAGTTACAGATTGGATCTCCTGAATCCTTAGGTCATTATATTTTTTTTATGGTAATTTTTTCTAAAAAGAAATGGGGGATGTATAAAAAATATGTAAATAGTTTCAAGCTTCAAAACGGTATCCGATGCCATGCTCGGTATGCAAATAGCGCGGGTTCAATGGATCGCTCTCGATCTTTTGTCGAAGACGGCCAATGTACACGCGCAGGTATTCGGCCTCCCCGCTGTATTCCGGTCCCCAGACATGTTGCAGAATGGCGTGGTGCGTCAAAGCTTTTCCTGCATTACGCATTAAATAAACCAAAAGATTGTATTCGGTGGGCGTAAGCACTATTGGCTGTCCGTGAATTGTGATGCGACGACTGGCAAGTTCCGCGCTGATCTCGCCGCGCACGATCCGTTCGTCAGTTGAAGCTGGCTCAGACCAGTGCGAGCGTCTCAGCACGGCCTTGAGGCGTCCCAACAATTCGCCAACGCCGAAGGGCTTGGTCAGATAATCATCGACACCCAGGTCAAAAGCGTGCACCTTATCAGCTTCTTCGCCAAGCGCGGTTAAAATAATGATCGGCACGTCTGAGCTTTGACGGATACGCCGGGTTGTTTCCAATCCATCCTGATGCGGCATCATGATATCCAGAATGACCAGGTCGACCTGCGTGGTGTTGAACACAGCCATTGCTTCCAAACCATTGGCAGCGATCAATACCTGATAGCCGCGCACTTCCAAATTGCGGCGGACAAAATCACGCAACGATTTTTCATCGTCAACGACCAGGACTTTAATTGCATTCATGGAATGTTATTCCTGTTGAGCATCATAAGATTCCTGCATTTCCATTTTTTCGTTGAGCGGGATAAGGAACGCAATACAGGCGCCGACCTCCCGGGATTCCACCCAGACCCTGCCGCCATGTGCCCGGACAAAGCCCTGGCAAATCGCCAACCCCAACCCCGCGCCGCTGGCAAGGCGCGTCAGGCTGTTATCCACCCGATAGAAGCTTTCGAAAATACGTTGGCTCTCTTCGGGAGGGATTCCCGGGCCGTCATCAGAAACGCGAAAGATAAGATTATCCTGCTGCCGGGTCACATCCACGCGGATGGTTGCCTCGGGGCCGGCATATTTGACTGCGTTCTCGATAAGATTTCGCAGGATGGTTTCCAGTCGAGGCGGATCGCCAAATAACGGAGGCAGATTCGGTTCGATCCGGACCTCGAAGCGGTTGCCCGTTTGAAGTCGGGCCAGTTTCGCCGCCTGTTGGATGATCTCCTCGAGGCGGCATTCCTCGCGTGCAAGTTGCAAAGAACCGGCCTCGATGCGCGATAAGTCGAGAAGATTATTGACCAGGCTCGACAGGCGGTCCGTTTCATCGGAAATAACCGTGAGAAATTCGCGCTGAGAGGAGCGATCCCATTCAACATCATCCGCCAGGAGTGTGGACGCGTAACCTTTGATGGCCGCCAGGGGCGTGCGCAACTCATGCGAAACCGTGGAAATTAAACTCGACTTCATGCGATCCAATTCACGATCCACGGTAACATCCTGTAAAATCAATCCATGACCGATCGTAATGCCGCGCGTGTCGGTTACATCGAACGCTTCCAGCCGCATATAAATTGTTTTACCGGATATGCCCAACGCGATCTCCCCTTTTCGTGCATTCTTTTTTGTTACGATTTTATCGATCTCCTGCCGTGCCTGGTCAGGGTCCTGGGCAGTGGCAATAATCCGCGCCAACACATTATCAACGGGTGCGTCCGCCAATTCTTCAGGAGTTAGCGACGCTAATTCGCCCACACGCCGATTGGCATAAACGACTTTATCCTGCAGGTCGCTGAGGATCAGGCCATCTTCCATGGATTGGATCAGCGCTTCCAGGCGAAGAGTCTGTTCCTCCAATCTTGTATCACTGCGTTCAAACAAAATCGCGTTCTCGATTGCCATGGCGGCTTGATTTGCAAAAGTAGACAGCAACTGGATTTCGTTATACGTAAACTGATGTGGAGCGGTATGAAAGACAAGCAAAACGGTGGGCGGAGCATATTGCGTCGTCAACGGCACAGCCATGATTGCGCGGTATCCCTCGGAGCGTGAAATCGCACGCCGGTTAACATAACTGGGATCGTTTTCTGTGTCGCTTACGTAGATTGCTTCTTTGGCATGCAAAGCGCGCATGGTGACTGAATCAGGTTCACTGGGTTGGATGGAAAGCCTCTCCACATAATTCTTTGAAAGTCCACGGCCTGCACGCACGCGGAAGACTCCGCGTTGTTCATCCAGCGCGATGATGGCGCATCTTTCCACCTTAAGCAGGCGGGACATTTGTTCGAGGATTCGGTCGAGCACCGTTTGCAGGTCCAGGCTGGAAACGACCGCAGCGCTGGTTTCCAAAAGTGTGGCCTGCTCTTTCAGACGGTCGGCGATGGACTCTTCCATGCGCAGAATACTGCGGATCAAGTGACCTATCTGATCTTTTCGACGCGCCAGCCCTTTGAGCCGCTGACGTTCCTGATCGCTGATCGGCCGATTTGTCCCGATGGCTTCGCTGATGGGGGCCAGCCGCTCGATCGGGTTGATCACGCGGATCGAAAGCATCGCCCAAAAGAAGAGACCGATCAACACGAATGTCGCCGCTGCGATCTCAGTGATTTGTTGCAGCATGATCTGCGCCGCAAAAGCCGCCGACGTTGGGCGGCTGACGACAACCCCCCAATTGATGCCGGAAATCGGTGCGTAAGTATAGAGCCTCTCCCGATTACTTGGGCTTGCGGCGATTTGCGAGCCGCCGTTACTGGAAGATATATTTTTGTAGACGTTTGGCAGAAGATCGCTTGCAGGATGCAACAACAAGCCAGAATCTGGATAGGCAATGATCTGGCTGCTGCTGTCGAGGATCACGACTTGAAGCCCCTCTTGAGATTGATGCTCGGATATGATGGAAGCAAGAGTCTGGCTTAGACTCTCGAGCCTGATGTTCGTCCCAACCAGGCCAAGGAAATGATGGTCAGTGGACCAGATCGGCATAACGGCTGTCGCAACAGCCTGATTGGTTGTAGGCGAGATACGCCCTTCAGAAATAAGAGGCTGATCCGTTTTAAGAGCGCGCTGAAAATATTCGCGGAAGGAAAAATCCGTGCCCACTGTTGACCCCGGCCCGGTCGGAAAGTGATAAAGCATGATCCCATCTGCGCCCAGGCGATAAACCAGGTTTACATCTGGACGTGTGCTGAGAATAACGCCGAAAAGCCTTTCCATCCCTGCGGGGTCAGCCTGGATCACCTCCGGGTATGCGGCCAGCTCCTGCACAGCTTTAAGTGAGTTGCTGATCGAGATATCTGTTTCCTGGGCAATGGCGCGCGCCAATGAAAGATCATTGGCCTCCACATTCTCGCGGATGCGTATGCCGACCACCTGATTGAAGACCAGCATCATGATCAGGAACGGCACGATCAGCAGCAGGTAGAGGGCCAGCAACTGTATGCCAAGGTCTCGATACAGGGAGAGCCAACGTTTCATCATAGTCTCAAATTTGCATCGTATCCATTTATCGCTAAAGTTCCTGTCAGCATTGACGCCAATTATAAGACCGCTCTCCCAAATCCAATCGTTTGGTTTTTAGAAAAGGGTAACGATGATTAAGCAGTCAGCAAAAAATCTCCTCCATCCAACACCCCCTTCGTAATCACCTTCATCGTGTCCGACTTCACCAGCTCATCCAACTTAAAAGACTTCAACCTCGTCTGCGTCGTGCGGACGGATGGTTCGAGAAAATCTCCAAACGGCAATGACGTTTTGAACAATTGATAATATAAAAATCTTCTCGCATTTCGTTTGAACTCAACCGGAACTTCGATCTTTTCAACATCGAGAAATTCTTTCATCTTTCTTCTTACATCTTCAACGGTCTGCGGGAAGAACACCGTCAGATACTGTGTGAAGCGCGCCTTGCCCGCACACAATACAGGCTTGCCCATCAGCGAAGCTTCGAGTCCGATGGTCGAGTTATAAACCATCACAAATTTCGACTTCTGGATCAATTCATACGAACTCAATGATTCTTTTGGCCCGACAAAAATTACGTTCGCCTCTTTCTGAACCTCGCGGTTGTCCACCCACCCCTCGACCGTTTCCCGGCTGGATTTTCTGACTCGCAATTCGTCGGGGTGGGCGCGGATAATAAACAATGTTTCGGGATGCGCCTTGATAATCTTCAACACGAGATCAAGCCACGCAAACATGTCGCTGAAAACCGTGTTGGCATGCGGCTGACTGGTGTCAAAAATGACATTGGTAAATACCGGCACAATTTGTTTGAAGCGCGCCGCCCTTGCTAAAAATGCTTCATCCAAACCTTTCATGTCCGCCCAAAACTTGATGCCCGCCATCGTAAAATCACCTTGAAAACGTTTGGCAAGATAGGCATCCAGTTTTGCGTTTTGCTCATCGTTCAACTCAAACGCTTCAGGGATCGCAATCGGGTAGGCAGTCGCTTCGCCATCGGTAAAGAACGCGGATGCAGGCTGCAATCCCACCTCGTGTGTGATCACGCGAATGCCGCGCTTTTGCGCGATGTAACGCGCCGTCGCTTCGGGGAAGAATTGCCCGTTGAAAACGACAACCGCCCGCGGCTGAGTCTGATCGAGAAATTTTGAGAACTTCTGCGCCACATTCCACGCCGATAAAATATATTCGCGGAATAGGTAACGCGTGGATTCGTCATCATTCAAATTATGGACGCGCAAAATCCATCTCAGTCCGGGCAGGCACAATTCTCCGAGGGGTATTGTCATTACGAGGGCGGTGGTTGAGCAGGCGGCGTTCTCCCGCCGTATCGAAACCCCGTCCGAAGCAATCTCCTCGCTGCCACGCGGGGATTGCCTCGTCGCTTCACTCCTCGCAATGACAGGCTGATTATTTAATTTCCATTGAAAGTCTATTAACTCTGAAACACTCAAATCTTGAAGCGCGCGCTCCAATTCTTTATCGCGTTCAAACGTGAACCAACCCACCTGCGTCCGTAGGTCGGATTGCCAATCCGACCTACCATGTACACCCGTATACAACGTTCTTGATTGATACACGCACGACCTGCACG
>JAJYOH010000174.1 GCA_021796315.1 Chloroflexota bacterium | reverse complement strand
GCGAGCCGATGCGCAGGCCGCGGTCAATCGCCAGCGTGTGGTAGCTCATGCCGACTTTCTCGTTTTCGAGCCGTCCATTGACGATACCCACCAGATAGCCGTCCACCTGTCCCATCAGACAATATTCGCTCTTGACGCGGTAGCGGTACCAGGCCAGCAATTCACCGTAGAGACGGGCGCTGACGATATCGTAATAATCCCGCTCGATGAACAGGCAGGGATGGACGGACTTGAGAATGGCCGGCACATCCTCGCGGACAGCCTGTCGAATCACCATCGTTTTGCCATTCGCCAAAGTGATGAACTTGGGCGGATAAGGCACCATCGGATATTGCATTGGCCGCAAAACGGCCTCGAGTTCCATATCTACGGGCATCTTTTTCTCCTATAGTTCTCCATAAAAATTCTTTCCAATGACTCAAAAACACTGTCACTGCGAGGGACGAAGCAGTCTCCTTGTTGAAGCGGAGATTGCTTCGGGAAGAACGCCCTCGCAATGACGACCGCCGAGAGAGTAAGAAATTGTTCTGAGGTATTCTCCTTCAACTCATATTCTTCTGGCTCAACTTATTGATGCTTTCCACATGCGCCGGGTCGAAGGCATCGCCGAACTTTGTCTTCTGCATGGCGACTTTCTTTGCCAGCAAGGCCTCGTACTCGGCATCTTCCACGATCGCCACACAACGCGAGATGCAGGATTCGCCGTCCACGAAGCGCCAGGGGAACATGCCAATCGTCACGCGGCGGTTGAGCAGCAAATCAATCTCACCGCCCAGGCATTCGGCGTGGATAATGCCGTAAGGGAACATCTCCAAATGCATGAGCTGGTACTTGCTGTCATCGAAGAAATCAGCCAGCGGCATCCCATATTTCTTCTTGAACACCTTGTCTGCCTGTCGGGCTTGACGCGGCATCCAGTCGCGGATGATGGTGTTCATCGGATGATCGGCGCTTCCGCAATCCACGCCGATCCAGCGCAGTTTTTTAGCTTTGGCCCACTCGGCAAATTCACGGTCAGGACCGGGGTGCATGACCATGTATCGGATTTCGTTGGCAGTGGGCATATCCCAGCCAAAATGATGGTAGCCGGTATGGATGATGAGAATATCGCCCTTACGGACCTCGACGCGCTCCTCAACCATCTTGCTGGTGTACACATCGTAATCGCCGCAGACGTCGCTCAGGTCAACGACAGCGGCTTCATGCACAAGGAAATCCATCTCCAAAGAGGCGATATCCTTGCCCGGAGTATGGAAATGGATCTCGCCATCCAAGTGCGTGCCGAGATGGTTGGAGTGAGTCAGCAGCTGTCCGTTGGCCCCGTTAGGCGCCAGACGTTTGAAATACTTCAACTGCAATGGTTCGTAGGTAGGCCATGGGGGGGTGGCAATACCGAGAGGGATCGTGAGGTCAATGAATTTCATGGTTTTTCTCCTTTCGTGGGTTTGATTTGGGAAATTCGATTGCGGCACTCTACTTTTTTGTAGAACTCAAACTGATTGAATCGTGATATTCGCTGGGACTGATAAGTGTTCTAAGCGCCTAACTGTCATTGCCATCACTTCACAATCCCGGCATCCAGCATGGCCAGGTACACTTTTTCTGCCGTGAAAGGAGGCCCCTCAAGACGGACACCGACCGCGTCGTAGACGGCATTCGCAATGGCCGGGATGGTGGGCACCATCGAATGCTCGCCAATCCCCCGCGCTCCCCATGGCCCGTCGTCCTGTGGGACTTCGACGATGTAGGCTTGCAAGTCCCTGGGAGTATCTGCCGAGGTGGCAATGCGATAATCTACAAAGCTGGGATTCTGCACCACGCCATTCTTTAAATCGAGGATTTCAAATAAGGCTGAGCTCATTCCCTGGACAAAGCCACCTTCCATTTGCGCTTTCACCATTTCGGGATTGATCGCCTTGCCAACATCGAAGGCAGACACGCCTTTGATGATTTCGATTCGGCCTGTATCTAGATCAACTTCCAGTTCGACAGCTTGAGCTCCGGTAGTGTAATGTACCACGGCCCGCTCTCCTTGTCCGGTTTCCGGGTCCAAGCCGGTCACGTAAGTGGGCATGAATTTACCACGCCCAACAACCGGTCCTCCCCTCCAGCCTTGATCGCCCGGCTTGGGCAAACCGTAAATGACAAGGTCTTTCAGCGGTATTTCTTTTTCGCTTTTATATGAAACCACCACGCCATTGACAATATCCAGATCTTTGATAGGTTCCTCCCAAGCCTCAGCCACCGTATCCAAAATCTGACGCTTCGCATCTTTGGCAGCGCTGACAATGGCATTTCCCATACTCCATGTAAGGCGGCTGGCTACAGTCTGCCACTCATAAGGGCTGTAGCGCGTATCAACCGGGGTTGCGATACGAACCGATTCATAAGGAACGCCGAGGGCGCCTGCGGCCATTTGGGCAGCCACTGTAAATACTCCCTGGCCGATATCCTGGCCTCCAACACCAACATTGACTGTACCGTCTTCAGCTAATTCAACCCAGGCGCTCGAGCCAGCATTGGGCGGCATAGCCGGGGCTTTCCACATCAAAGCCAACCCTTTGCCGCGACGTTTGTTGGGTCCGCTCGGAGGAGCTTTCATTCCCCATCCAATAGCTCCAGCTACTTTCTCCACACACTGCGGTAAGCCCGTTGGGTGCATCTTACTGCCGGTCACCAGGATACTGCCCGTTTTCAAGCAGTTGAGTTTCCTAAATTCAACCGCGTCCATCCCGATTTGAAGGGCGAGTTCATCAATACATTGTTCCAATCCGGCGTGCATCTCAGGCATCCCAAACCCTCGCATCGGACCGCCGACAGGATGATTTGTATAAACGCAATAACTATCCGTCTTCATGTTAGGCACTTCATAAGGGCCGCTACTGCTGTAACCGGAAGCACGCGTGACGTTCACACCATATTCAGTATAAGCCCCGCCACCCCAATAAAATTTATTCTCCATCGCCAGAAGTCGGCCTTTTTCGTCGCAGCCCATCTTGAAGTAAGCCACCAATGCTTGACGCACGAAAGCCGTGAAGAACTCTTCTTCACGCGTCAGGAGCAATTTTACTGGATGTCCTTTTACTTTCGTGGCGATTGCAACCACCAGGGACTCCATACTCACCCCAGCCTTACTGCCAAAGCCGCCGCCAACAATGGGCGCGATCACGCGCATTCTACTCTGGGATATCCCCATGGATTGAGCGATGAGATTGCGTTGCGCGAACGGCGACTGCGAACTGCCCCACAGCGTAATATCTCCTGACACATCCACTTTGGCAATGGCGGTGTGAGGCTCTATAGGCACGTGCTGAATGTGGGGAATCCGATACTTATGTTCAACGATTGCCGCGCACTTCTCCCAGGCGCTGTCCACATCGCCTTTACGGATTTTGAAATGATTGGAGATGTTCGTGCCCGGCTGGGGAAAAATGAAGTTAGCCACTACATACTGACCGAGGTCCGGATGAAGAAGCGGCGCTTTGGGGCTGGCGCCAAATTCGGGATCGAGGACCGGCTCCAAAACCTCATATTCGACTTCGATCAGGTCGAGAGCTTTTTCAGCAATCTCCTCGCTGACGGCGGCCACCCCCACAACTGGATCGCCCACGTAGCGCACACGATCGCGGCAAAAGATATACCGGTCTTGCAGATACAATCCAATATAGCCGGGAAAATCCTCGCCAGTGACAATCGCTTTTACGCCGGGCAATGCCCGCGCTTTTTCGCTGTTTATTTTCTTAATCAGAGCGTGAGGATACGGACTCCGTTTGATGCGCGCATGTAATAACGAATTCCCAAATTGAATGTCATCCGCATAAATAGCCGCGCCAGTAACTTTTTCGCGGGCATCTATGCGGGGTTTACTCTCGCCGATGGGACTCGGGATATTTTGGGCGTTGGTCTTTAGCATAAGTCATCTCCTTTTGGCGGCTTCCTTCACACTCTCGATAATCCGCACATAGCCGGTGCAACGGCACAAATTTCCGACCAAGGCCTCGCGTATCTCGTCCTCGCTTGGATTCGAGTTGCGTTTAAGAAGCGCGTGAGAAGAGAGTAGTATTCCGGGCGTACAAAAACCACATTGCACTCCTCCCGCATGAATGATGGCTTCCTGAATTGGGGCAAGCTGTTTTTCGCCTGCCAGCCCCTCCACTGTGACAATTTCGGTCCCGTCACATTCGACAGCCAATATCATACAACTATTAACCGGTTCTCCATTCAGCAATACTGTGCAGGCGCCACATTCGCCGGCAGAACAGCCATTTTTTGTGCCGGTTAATGCCAGACTTTCACGCAGCATGTGCATGAGCGTCATGTTGGATGGGACAACAACCTGTTCAAGTTCTCCATTGATGGTGACGTTTATCTTGTGGAACGCCATGTGTGCCCTCCGATATAATAATTATTAATCAATATCATTGCGAGGGTGTTCCTCCGAAGCAATCTCCGCCTTGTAATGGGAGACTGCTTCGTTCCTCGCAGTGACATGTCCGCGCGGTCTGTCAGTTTAGATTTTTGTATACTTCGGCCAACGCTTTTGCAGACAAATTCCTTACCATCCGTTTGCGATATCTGGCGCTACCACGCACATCGTCAATCGGCGTGCAGGCTTCGGCAGCCAGGTGGGCAGATTCGCGGATGGATTCGGGCGTGATGGGTTGGTTTGCCAGATATATTTCGGCCTGCGTTGGTACGAAAGGCACGGGAGCAACCGATGCAAGAGCAAGCCGGAAGCGATAGCCCGATGGGAGATTGGCATCCGGGTAACCGAGCGCTGTCACACCGACAATGGATAAATCGCTTAGTTGATTTCGACCCAGTTTGATATATGTTCCCACACATCCCTTTGGTGAAACAGGAAAGTGGATCGCCGTCACGACGTCGCCGGGTTTCAGTGTGGTTTTGCCAGGGCCGAGGAAAAATGTTCCCAGCGATTCCTGACGCGGGCCATTGATCCCATGGATGTGGAGTATTCCATCCAGCGCCAGGCATGTTCCAATGGTGTCCCCGGCGGGGGAGGCGTTACAGATGTTGCCGACAACAGTAGCGCGGGTACGCAATTGATAGCTGGCAACTGAGCGGCAAGCCTCTGCCAGCAAGGGATAATGCGCCTGCACTTCAGAGGAGGCGATCACCCGATTCATATTGACTGCGGCACCGATGGTCAGACCAGCCTGTGGGTCAAAGCGCAGATCGTTCATGCCATTCAGGTTTTTCACATCAACCAGGAATTTGGATGTTAAGAACCCATCCCGCATACGGACAAAAACGTCCGTTCCTCCCAGAAACGGACGCGCCTCAACAGAGTGGCTTGCCAAAAATTCACTGGCTTCGGCCAAAGTTGCCAGTTGAACATATTCAAATTCGGGAAGCGCCGGATGTGAGTTTATGGTCATGACAATTTCCTTCTCAAAGAGAGATAGCAATTTCAAAGCCTATGCCAAAGGGATTCCACGCTCCGCGCGAAATGACATGCTGAAGAAGCATAAACCATTAGTCTGAACAATGGAAAAGCGCCAAATTTTTTTTCATCACTCTTGTTCATGGGGTTGTCCGAGCGCTTCAGGCTTGGCTGCACCCCACCTGGAACTAAACCATTTCGTTGACATGAGCACCAGAACTCCAATGGTTATGACAAAAGGAACAGTCCTCCAGATATACCTGGACATAATATCGGGGAGCACTAACTGCGGGTTAAGCGAGAGCTGCCACAGGGTGCCAAAAAGTATGGAACCAGCAAGCAGAATAAATGGATTCCACAGGGAGAAGAAAACCAGAGCAAGCGCAATAAAACCCCAACCCATAAGGAAGTTAATGCTCCAGACCGGATTGTAATCGAGGGAGTAGATCGCTCCGGCTAATCCCATGAGCATCCCACTGGTTACGACACTGAGATAGCGCGTTCTGGTGACGTTTATCCCTGAGACTTCCGCCACCGACGGATTCTCTCCCACCGACCTGATCTTGAGGCCCAAGGTCGTCTTCGAAAACACCCACCATGTAATGATGATCAACGCAATTCCCAAATAAAAGAATGGAGAAAGACCCCCGATCTCGGGAATCCTGTCCATGCCCAGGGGCTCGGCGTATGGGTAACCGATATATGCAGTGAGGCCGAATCCGAGGATCCAAATACCCATCCCATTCACGACCTGGTTGCCTCCCAGCGTTATGGAAAAGAATCCATGCAGCAGGGCGATCAGACCTCCAATGGCAATTGCCGCCAGGAAGCCGAGCAAGTAGCTCCCGGTGATTTTTGCCACGATGAAACCGAGGGTGGCACCGAAAAGCATTACACCTTCAATACCAACGTTTAGGATTCCGGAGCGCTGTCCGATCAGTTCGCCCAAAGCGGCGATCGTAAAAATCGTCGAGGCGTTGAGGCTTCTGGCAAAGAAGTCCAGCATTCTATTTCTCCTTTTCTGATTTCTTCCATACGATCTTGTTACGATAGAAGAATTGAAAGGCGACCAGGGTAATCATGAGAACTCCGAGCATGGCATAGTCGACCCCAAAGCCCATTTGCAGTTCGCCCTGGACATATCTGGCGCCGCTCGTTAAGCCGCCAAAGAGCAGTGCGATTGGAATCGCAGCTAAAGGGTTTTCTAAAGAGATGAGCCCACAGATGATCCCATAGAAAGACAGATCGCCGAAATCTCCATAATTCTGGGTAATTTTATAGACGCCGGGGTTCGCAGCGAATAAATGATATCCGGCTAAGCCGGCTAGGAGTCCCCCAATGACGAATACCAGGAGGGGTATGTTATATGGACTTATCCCGGCATATCTGGCCGCGGATGGACTGAGACCATAAGCCTTGATTTGATAACCGGTTTTAGTCCTGGCAAACATAAAGTACAGAAACCCCGCCAATCCAAGGGCGAGCAAGATCGTGAAGGGGCCCCCCAAGATCTGTGGCGCATAAAGAGATTGGGGAAGCTTGAAGCCCTCCCCCTCCCCACCCGCGCCCATGAAGAGACCTCCATCTTTGATCATAAAAGCCACCAGCCAGAATGCTATCGAGTTCAGCATCATGGTCACAACGATCTCATTGGTATTGAACCTGCCTTTCAAAAATCCCGGAATGGCTCCCACCAAGGCGCCACCCAATGCCGCCCCTACCATCATTAGTATGATGATAATTCCCGGCGAAAGACTCAAATTTTGAGATCCCGGTGTTGCACCGAAGGCATACGCGACCCCAAAAGCGCCCAGCGCCCCGGCATATAGTTGCCCTGCCATCCCAATGTTCCAGAGTCCGGCTCTGATCGGGACGATAAATGCACATGTACACAACAATATGAAAACTGATCTGTTAATTGTCAATGGCAGGCCAAACTCACTTGCAAAGGCATAGGAAAAGATCTTTTTATAGCCGGTCAGCGGATTGACCTTGGCTTGGAGAAAAATTAGACTGACCAGCGTCAAGGCAATTAGTATTGCCAGGGTCGAAATCATCGCCGCCTCCCATCCGGTTACCTTCAGTTTTTTTTCCAGTTTCACTTGATAGCTGCCAAGTTTCATGTCTCTGCCGCCTTATGTTTCAAACCGGCCATCATGGCTCCGATATCCTCTCTTCTGGCTTGCTTGGCAGGGATGACGCCCATGAACTCACCTTCATATATTGGTGCCACCCGATCGCTCAACGAAAGAACCTCGTCAAGGTCTTCGGAGATAAGAAGAATGCCAGCTCGTTCTTTCTTCGCCTCCAACAGCTTGTTTTGGACAAACTCCGTTGCCCCTACATCAAGTCCCTGGGTGGGCAAATTGGCGATTATGAGCCGCGGTTTGCGTGAAAGCACGCGAGCCAGGATAAGTTTCTGGAGGTTTCCGCCTGACAGGCTTTTTGCAGTTGTGTCTGGGCCCGGAGCCGCTATATCGTACTCGGATATCATTCCTTCGGTGAGTTTCCGTATTCTCTTGGAATCCAGAATTCCCCACCTGGTGAAATCGTCATCAAAGTAATAATTCATTAGGACATTATCCACAAGGGAATAATCGCCGATCGAACCCACATCGATGCGTTCCGAGGGGATATATCCAATGCCCTTCAGCCATCTTTCCAAGCTGGAGGAATGCGAAATATCGATGCCATCTAAAGACACCTTTGCTTCCACCGCGTTTCTAAGTCCAGCAAGGACCTCAGCTAAAACCTGTTGCCCATTCCCGGACACTCCAGCAATTCCGAAGATCTCGCCTTCATGCACAGAAAAGGAAATACCTTTCAAAGCCAGCAGCCCCTTGTCATCAAGCGCGGAAAGGCCTTCGACCTGGAGAATTGGCTTTCCCATTTCCACTTCTACCCGCTCCAGCCTGAAAATGACTTCTCGCCCCACCATCTCCTTTGCTAAGCTATTCTCCGTTGCACTGGTTGTCTCCAAGCGAGCTGTAACTTTCCCATGCCTAAGAACCGTCACCCGGTTGCTAACTGTTAACACGATGGGGAGTTTATGTGTGATGAACGGAACCAAGGCGAGATCGCTCCCGGTCATGATCTTGATTGACGCCAGGAGTTTCTCAATCTCAGGAGGCGCAAGTGCAGAAGTCGGCTCGTCCAGGATGAGGATTTTTGCGCCACGATACAGGGCCTTCAGGATCTCCACAACCTGCTTTTCCCCTTCCGAGAGCTGCCAGACCTTCGCCTTGAGATCAATCTTGAAGCCGTATTTGGTGCACAGCTCGGTGATCTCTTCCCCGGTCCTCTTCAGGTTCATGATCCTCCCCGCGCTTGGGTGCCCGAGGATGATGTTTTCAATCACCGAGTGAGCGGGAATCAGTTTGCGGTTTTGGTGAACCATCCCAATCCCAAGATGAATGGCATCTAGGGGTGACCTAAAGTTAACCTTCTCTCCAAAGACGAGAATCTCGCCTTCATCAGGTTGCGTGAGCCCGAAAAGGATCCTCATCAAAGTGGTCTTCCCGGCGCCGTTCTCGCCGAGAATGGCGTGAATTTCGCCTGCTCTTATCTCGAAATCGATATGGTCATTGGCTACGACCTCTGGGTATCTCTTCGTGATTCCCCTTGCCTCCAGGACCGTGTCACCGCGTTTTATCTCTACCATGGGCATAGGATTAACCTGTTTTTCAAGAATTATTGTAACTACTCAACCGGAGTTTCATTCTGAGCCGTTGTTGCTCTTCCAGAGGCATAGAATCTCCTACAAGCTGATCAGAGACCCTTCGGTCGCGTACATCCCGGTGTCTTTCCGGGAAAGAGCGCTCCCTCAGAGTGACGCTTAGTGGCGGTCCTATCAGAGACCTTGCACACTAATATCTTTCCGAAAGATAATAGAGTACTTGGAAAAGAACAAATGCTAAGAATGAGGCTCTCTCCTGCGAGGTATTGTCCTCATGGGCGAGAGCCTCATTTGGTAACTACCTTACATTCACACGGTTGGTAGAGGCCATATTACTTCAAATTGGTCGTGCCCTGCAGGTCAAAGTTGAACTGGGTAAGCAAAAACTCTGTAGTTGGGACTACACCTGCTGCCTTGACCACCGTGCCTGCCGCTGGAACAGCTATTTGAGTGGGTGTTGTCAATTCCAAACCCGTTCCGGCGCTAACAAATGCGTGATCAGTGAATGGATCCCAAGTACCAGCCATCATTTGATCTCTTCTCTGCTTGAGGAGATCAAGGATCGGCTGCGGAATTGATGGAAGAGCAGTCGGGCTGATAGCGTCAAGACCGACCTTGCCATCGTTCATTAGGTCAACCGTCGGTTCAACTGTCCCGTCAGCCAGGGTCATGCTAGTTTCCATACCGGGGTAGTAAACCAAAGTAGGAGTCTTGTTTCCAGCCATATAATCCAAAACTATCTTTTCGAACATGACTTCCCAGCGGGTGTCGAACGAGACGGCCACGGTCTTCGTGTCGCCCCATCCAAGTTCTCCTACGATGTCCATATCCTTCCCAATAAACCAAACGCCCTTTGCTTTGGCAACGTCAACTGCCGCGCTCGAGTCGGTTTGTACGGTCAGGACATCAGCCTTGTACGTATCCACCAGGGTCTCTGCGATGGATTTTTCATCGGGAGGGGAATACCAGCTTCCGACGTACTTGGTGTACACCTTGATATCTTTATTAAGTAGTTTGCCCGCATCCTGCACACCCAGGACGAAGCCGGCCTGACGATGAAACACCTGAATATTCGGGTATGCGGACACGATCCCGATAACGTTCGTTTTGGTCAAAGCCCCGGCGATGAGCCCCTCCAGGTACAACGCCTGATCTTGCCGGGGGAAGAACCGAATGAAATTCGGCATCGTGGTTAGATCGCTGGCAACGAC
>JAJYOH010000173.1 GCA_021796315.1 Chloroflexota bacterium | reverse complement strand
CGATTTCCTGCAAGCGATTCTCTTCCACCTCCGCGCTCTCTAAATCTTTTTCAGCCGGTTCGATTTTTGTTCGCAGCTCTTCGATCTGTGTGTGGAATTCTCCTTCACGCCCATGCAGGATTGTCTTTTCCTCTTCCAATTCTTTTAACTGATGCTCAATCTCGCCCTGACGCGCTTGCACGTCTTGTTGCTGAAGCACAAGACGATCAATGTTTTGTTGACGTTCTGAATTGCGCGATTGAACACCGCTGGATGATTGCTCAACGACGGCCAGGCGCGTTGTCCAATACGCGACTTGTTCCTGAATCTCATCCAGACTCAGTTCATTAAATTGACTCGTCAGCCTGCGGATCTCATCTTGCGCCTGAACAGTTTTCGCTTCATTCTCTGACATCGAAGCGGACAGCCGTTCCCGATCTTTTTCCGCGTCCGATATTTCTTTCTGCAACTCCTCATGCTGACTCTTCTGCCAGTCGAATTGGCGCTGCGCGGTTTCAAAATCGACTAAAGCTTTTTGTTCAGCAGATTGCGCGCTTTCGAATTCGGCGCGCGACTTGCGTAAATCTTCTTCGCGATTTGCAAGCGCTTTTTGTGCGTCATTCAAATTATTGGAAAGCTTCTCGACAGCATGATTCAAATCATCGAGACGTTCGTTGAGATACGTCAGCGTTTCGCTCAACTCGCGTTTTTGACGCGGACGGCTGAGGGTCGAGGCCGAGGTGGATTTTCCAGCAATGATGAGTCCATCCGCGCGGAAGACTTCGCCGCGCAGCGTCACAATGCGAGCATGTACCGGAATATCCGCGACTAAACGCCGCGCCGCCTGACGGTCGCGCACAACGAGCGTGTGGCCGAGCAAAAGCTGAACTGCGGCTCGCAATTCATCCGGTGCATTGACCAGCTCGGAGGCGATGCCAAGGCAATCCGCGTCGCCCGGTTTATTGAGCGAATGATTCGATTGACCATCCAAAGGCACGAGCGCGGCGCGCCCTGCTTCATCCGACTCAAGCAAACGCAGCGCTTCTTCAACTTGATTCGTTTCGAGCAAAACGGCGTCCAGCGTATCGCCCAACGCCGCGGCAATGGCTGTTTCAAGTTCAGCAGGAACATCGAGGCTGGCGCTCAACGCGCCGCGCGCATTGAGCCGCGATTGACGCGCCGCCTCAAGCAAATAGCGCGCACCCTCTGCATACCCCGCCAACGATTGCTCAGCTTGAATAAGAACATCTAATTGCGCCTGCGCCCGCGAATATTCGGCTTGACGCGCCACGCGCTCTTCTAGTTTTGCGCGGCGATCCGCGTCCAACTTTTCAACTTCGGCTTTTTTACTTTCGTATTCGGCGTTTGCTTTTTGAACAACCTCCCCCATTTTTTCGCGCGCCGTTTGCGCCGATTGATGAATCTGTTCGGCTTTTTTCACTTCCGCTTCGGCTGATTGAATGGCTCGCTGTGCGGTTTCAAATTTTTGTTTTTGTGATTCGAGTCGAGATGCAAGTTCATCATGTCGCGCTTGTATCTCAGCTTTTTGTGAATGCAGCAATGTGATCGTATTACGCGCCGATTGCAATTGTTCATCCGCATTATGGCGTTCAGTCTGACGCGTCTGCAATGCTTGCTGCGCGTTTGCCAATTGACCTTTTGCTTCTTCGAGTTCGGCCTGCAAACGCGAAGCTTCCTGCTCGACTTCCGTGAGTCTCTCGCGCGCCAATTTTTCTTCATTGGCCGCGCGTTCCTGTTCATTCATCAATGTGGCCTGCGATGCGCTCAACGCGCGCTGACGTTCCTCGAGCACGGCCAGATCGCGGCTGACCGCCTCACGCTGGCTGTGCAAGTCCGAAGACTGGCGATGCCATGTGTTGAGTTCGGCGCGCAGTCCGCTCAGGCGCTCGCGGAATTGTGAATATTCTGTTTGGGCTTTCGCGTACACTTCGCGAGACTCATTGACTTTGCCATCTTGCACGCCGACCGTTTCGCGCGCGTCGGTCAATTGTTGTTGGGCATGATGCCAGTGATAACCGTACCATTCGAGCAGCAACACTTTTAGATCAGCCTGCGCTGAAGCATATTCATTTGCGCGCTTTGCCTGGCGTTCGAGACTTTTAAGCCGCGGCTCGAGCTCGGCCATGATGTCGAGCACGCGCTCGAGATTCCGCTGTGTGTTTTCGAGGCGTTTCAACGCATCTTCGCGACGGACGCGGTAAAGTCCAACGCCCGCGGCTTCTTCAAAAAGTCGGCGACGTTCATCAGCTTTCAAAGCCAGCGAAGCATCCACCAAACCTTGGCCGAGGATCGTGTACGTGCGTTCCGAAAGCCCGGACGCGGCCAGCAATTCGTTCATATCGCGTAAACGGACTTGCTGTCCATTGAGCAAATAATCGTTATGCCCATCGCGATACGCGCGGCGCGTGATCGCAACTTCTGCGAAGTCAACTGGTAACCAACCCGAAGCATTATCAAATACAATTTCAGCTGAAGCCATTCCCGCACGCGGACGATGCTCCGATCCGGAAAAAATCATGTCCTCGGTTTTCTTGCCGCGCAAAAGTGTGTACGATTGTTCGCCCAATACCCAGCGCAGAGAATCGGCAATGTTCGATTTACCTGAACCATTCGGTCCGACAATCGCGGTGATTCCGCTCGCGAACTCGAAGACCATCCGAGATGCGAATGTTTTATATCCGTGCAATTCAAGGGACTTGAGACGAAGAGGCATTTATCAGTTCACAATTTCCAGTTTGAATTTTAACATCTCACATGACTGCCACAGAAACATGGAGAGGCGAAGAGTTAATCTTTTTCTCCGTGGCTAATTTACACAACATGTTTCAGCGAATATCCAGAGTTTCCAATGCAATTTCCGCCGCAACCTGTTCAGCAATTTGTTTGCTTGAACCTTTGCCGCGTCCATAAGCCTGATCTTTAAGCCGTACTTCAACTTCAAAGACTTTGGCATGATCGGGTCCACTCGAACTCACCACAACATAACGCGGCGTTCCCAACTTTTGAGATTGCGCCCATTCCTGGAAGAGACTCTTCGGGTCGTAGATTTCGGCGCGCAGAAGGACGCGTTCGCGGACGGCATCCAACAAAGGCTCCATAAATTTTTCGACCGCTGGAAGGCCGAGGCCAGGCTCCAGATAAATCGCGCCGATCAAAGCCTCGAAGGTCGAGCCGAGCAAATTGTCGCGCCCGCGTCCACCCGAAGCGTCTTCGCCGCGTCCCATCCGCATGGCTTTGCCAAGCTCAAGACGACGCGCAAATTCCGCCAGTTGTTCATTGCGGACAAGTGCCGAACGCATACGCGTCAACGCACCTTCATCCATTTCAGGACAATGGTTATAAACCCACGCGCCGACGATGAAATCCAGCACCGCATCGCCGAGAAATTCCAAACGTTCGTTATCTTCCGATACGTTCGGATGTTCATTGAGATATGAGCGATGCGTCAGTGCACGCGTCAACAAGGCGAGATTGGTAAAGGTCAAGCCCAGCCGCCCCGCCAAATTGGCTGGCGACTCAGGCAAGCGTGCTTCCGTTTGAGATGCCACGGGAACCTCCCGGAACTCAGGGAGCGCACTCCCCTCACCCGTCGCGGTGAGGAAAAAGCGGCCCATCAGTTCCAAAATAAACTTTCAAATGATTTTATCGCGAAACAATCTGACTGGCTATGTGTATCTCGTTATACACTTTTGAGATACAATCGCAAAATCTCCGGAGGCCAAATGGACAATGCTGTGAGCAATGAAGTGCGCTTTCTGCACGCGGTTGAAATGGGACTGGGGGCCTGGTCGTGGGGCGATAGAGTAGTTTGGCAATATGGACGCGGTTACACCGATGACGACATCCGCCAGGCATTTCAGACCTCCATCACGGAGGGAATCCGTTTTATTGACACCGCCGAAGTCTACGGGTCCGGTCGCTCCGAACGCATGGCCGGACAATTTCTCAAAGAGACCGACCAGCCTATTCTGGTCGCGACCAAATTTTTCCCGATGCCGTGGCGGCTGACGAAGGATTCGATTCCGTCTGCGCTCAAACACAGCCTTGACCGGCTCGGACTAGAGAAAGTGGATTTATATCAAATCCATTGGCCGACGCCGCTGCTCAGAATCGAACGGATGATGGAAGGTTTGGTAACCTGCATTGACAAAGGATGGACGCGCACCGTCGGTGTTTCAAATTTTGACCAGTCGCAGATGCTGCGCTCATTTTCAGCTTTGGAGCGCAAGAGCGTGCCACTTGCGTCGAATCAAGTTCACTACAGCCTGCTCAACCGCAAAGTCGAAAAGAACGGATTGCTGGCGCGTTGCAAGGAATTGGGAATCCGTCTCATTGCATATAGTCCGCTCGAGATGGGATTATTGACCGGCAAGTACACGCCAACAAACCTTCCGCCCGGCAGCCGCGGCGGACGATATATGAATCTGATTTCCAAGATCGGCCCGTTAATTAAATTGATGACCGAGATTGGACAAGATCATGGCGGCAAGTCGAACGCGCAGGTCGCGTTGAATTGGGTGATGGGCAAAGGCGCATTACCGATCCCCGGAGCAAAGAATGCAGCACAGGCATTGCAAAATGCGGGTGCGCTTGGATGGAAATTGACCGACGTAGAAATGGCGAAACTTGACGAAGCCAGTGAAAACGTTACAAGGTAAAATAAAGAGTTATGCACTACATGCAAAACGCCCGATTGCTCGGGCGTTTGCGTGTAGAATGGAAAGGTCATAACTTACATTTCGTTCGGTCGCATAAACTGGAAATAACCGAAACCGAGGGCCAGTAGCAGGAAAATGATCACCGCCGACCAACCCGCGGACCGCATCGCGCCGGAGAGAGTCCCGAGCAGAGACACGACAAAGACAACCACATTGAAGATAAAGAGCGACAGGCCGATTCCCTGCCGGGCACTCATGTCAGTCAAATCCTTGGCAAACCAACTGATCAGGGCCGGTAATATCAATGCCGCGCCAAGAAATTGTGCCTCGAGATTCTCGCTGCTGCCTGTCCTCATGTTGTACACTCCAAGCACAGTTGCGGGGCCGAGGAGCAGAGCCAACGCGAAAATCAGCGTGACGACCATATTGATAAGGTACAGGTTGCGAAGGTTCATAGTTTTGTCTCCTTTCTACCAATAAAAACCTGTAAGCCGCTTAAAAGAATACCGCAAATCATGACCCACTTCAAGAGGCCTTCGGCGGAAGGGTGTGGTCTAAATTTTCGGAGGATATTTTGAAGGTTGGTATTGGGCCTTGCCATGCTTGAAATATCGCCAAGGGCTGGGGCGGGATTTTGTAGGTTCTTTGGGAACGCGTAGTTGAGTCAGGGAATCATTTTGAGGTGCAAGTGCTGGTGCTGTGAAAGCGCAAGAGTATTCAAGGTGGAACGAGCGGGATTGATGCAACTGAGCCCGGCGAGAGGAAACGTGCAGCCGCAAGCGTCTCTCGATTTTGGGCCATTCTTCTTTCCAGCGATCGGAGCATAGAATATTACGTAGGGTCAGCATGGGGTTCACGTGTTGATCGTGCCAATGCATGCCCGCACCTTTGAGGCGCGCCTCCACCACCAACTTATTGCCACTTTCCACTGTGCCACTGCCAATCGGCCAACCCTGGGCGCGAAAGAGCGGGTATTGCATTTGCTCTCTGCGTTTTTGCAGATAAGCTAGATTACCGGAGATTTCTTGAGCTTGGGAATGTTGTAACTGTAACTTTTGTAATTCAGCCAGCAAGGGGTCGGGTCCTTCATGCTCAAGCTGGTGCAACCGTTCACCCAACCACTGCTGGCTCTCTGGTGTATCTGGCCCATGCAGAAACTCACCGATGGCGCTGAGATGTTCGCCTGCATGAGCGAAGTCCAGGATACGGATGGCCCGCAGGCAGTGAAAGTCAGTAAAACCCTGCTCCCATTCCGCACCATCCATGACCGCAGCCACTTCTTTTGCGGTTTCGATCCCACGGCGGTGGATTTCCACCAACGCCAGACGTTGGAACTCCTGGGCGCTCACTTTGCGAGAGAAATAGCTCAAATTTCTGGTATGCACCACGGCTTGACCGCGTTCCATCGCTGGGGCTTGGACTTCGCCCACTACCAGCGTTCGAACTTCGGCCCATGTGCCATGTAACAACGGAACCATTGCCCCGTCGGCGCTCAGTAACATCTTGTCCGCCCCTTGCACAGCTGGTGGCATTTCTTTCTCCAACTGCTCCACTTCTTCGGTCTGCAACGCTTCATACGCTGCCCCAGCTTCTTCGGTATACCGTTCCGCCAGTCCCTTGCTCACTCGGATCCCCAGCGTGTCTTCCAAGGTCTCGGCTGCTTTGGCAAAGGGCATCCAACTCGCAAAGCGTACCAAGCACTCATGCCCGTGCGGCGTCAATTCCCCAGGCAATAATTCCAGTTCATGATCCAGGGGGAAAAATCGCCTGCCCACATTCCGGGCAGACCCCATATTCTCGTTCTAGTTCTACTTCTTGTCCGCCCCGCGTCTGCAGCTTCCTCTTCTTCCTGCCCTTTTTTACCAACTTCGCTCCACATTTCGGACACACCGCTGCCTGCTCTCCTGCCTTCCATTCCGTGCTGGCACTCGCAATCGCCGAGTCCGACAACATCCGGACGCGCAACTCTGCCAAGCGTTTGTCCACTTCCTCTTCAATCTCCCGAAATGTCGCTTTGGGGTGTTGTTGCCGCCATTCCGTCACTCCGCTCATCACTTCCTCACTCAGCACTCGCCATTTCTTCAACATCGCTTCGCTGTCCATGCCTGCTCCTTATCTCTCCATCTTATCTTACCCCTCCTCCGAAAATTTAGACCACACCCAAAAGTACAGAGCCTATTGAATCCATTTATAGGCCGTGCTAAAATAGATTACAGAAAGACAAGTGAAGATTACACCTCACCATTACTCCATCGGACTCCTTGGCAGCCTGATCTGTAACGTGGAGCGTTGATTCGAGAGAAGGAATTTGGTCGCTGTTGCCGAATGGCACCTTCTCTCGATAAGCTAGAGCGAAACCGGCCGCGTTGGTCGGTTTCGTATTTTTTAGGGAACAGAAAGGAGGTAATGACAAAATAATCTGTAGACACGCGGCTCGTCAAAACGTTCTTCGATATTTCAAAAGGAGAATAGTATGAACGCACGACGGTTAATAACCGTTATGATCCTGCTCGCGTTAGTTCTGGCATTCACACCCGCTACGGTTGCCGCCAAGGGCCCCGGTGGAGGAGGTGGCGGTGGAGGAGGTGGTGGCGGAGAAGAGACAGTGGGCAACAATCTTTCTTTCCCGGCCATCGCGGTGGATGGGTTTGCCATTGCACCCTTAACAGCTCCCACCTTCACTGTGCCGTACACTGGAGACTATCCTGGTTTGACTCAGACTGAGATTGATGCCTTACTCACAACTGGTCCATGGTACCCACAAAAGACAGAAGGAAATCTTTGGCAAGCACAATTCGCAGCTCAAACCACTGAGGATGTCACCTATATTGACTGGGGAGACAATGTCGAGTCGGTCAATCCAAAGATTAGACGGCCCTTCCGGTTGGAGGTGACCCTCTATAAACAACTAGATATCCCCATGACAGCCTATACCATGGCCGTGCTCGAATACCCCAGCAGTACCAATGAACTCCAGGGAACGAACAACACCACGTACCTAAACAATTTTGCTACGGTCATTTCTAACAGCCCAAAACTCGTGATCCAGTATATGGGAGAAAGCATTCCAGCGGAAATGACTTGGGATGGAACTCAATGGAGTTCCGGCATCATTATGCCAATCAGCTTCGCCCCGGAACTCAATGTAGGCGGTAAGTATGTCTTTGGTGCTTCAGAGGGCGGATGGAAACCAACCCAAGCCGGTTACTACCGTATCACCTTCTATGTTCCTGCCGGATCAGGTGTAAACTTGGCGCTCGCCCAAATTGGCAACTATGCAGATTTCTCGACCGGCACACCACCAGCGGGTGAAGGCGTCGCAGCAACTCCAGTAGTGGATCCAGCAAACAACCTAACCTACGTGGATGTGCAAGTTGTTGGTGGCGGTGGCGGCGGTAGGCCATAACGATTCTTTCATAACTCCGCGGTGGGGCAATGCTCGGTAGAAATTCCGCGTGAGAATAGAACTCGTAAGGCGAGGGTGATAAATCATCTCACCCTCGCCTTCATCAGAAGAAGTCAGGAGCAAATCTCAATTATTTTGACGTTATGGTTGTCAGCGGCAGTTAACTTCACAAGAAGTGTTTGATATCAACGATGGGCTGGCACAGGGCCAGCCCATTATATTCAACACCAATGCAAGAAATTACTGAACTGCAAATTCTTATTCCTTTTTCTTCGCCTCGTTCCACAGCGCGTCCATCTCTTCCAACTTCATATCTGAAAGATTGCGTTCCTGTTTCTTAGCATTTGACTCAATATAACCAAATCGCTTCTTGAATTTCATATTTGTCCCGCGCAATGCGGACTCGGCGTCCACCTTCTTCCAACGCGCAAGATTGACCAGGACAAAAAACAGATCACCGAGTTCCGCAGCAAGCTCTTCCTGATTTGTTGAGTCCTTGACTTCCTGAATCTCTTCAGCGATCTTATCCAATACGCCTTCGATCTCCGGCCAGTCAAACCCGACGCGGGCGGCGCGGTCTTGATACTCCTGCGCTTGATTCAAAGCGGGCAATGCCAGCGGCACGCCATCCAATAATCCTTTTTCCTTCTCCCCTTTTCCCTTTCTCTCCTTTTCCTTCAACTTTTCCCAGTTTGTCAGCACATTATCCACACCACTTACTTTCACATCACCAAACACATGTGGGTGTCGACGAATGATCTTGTCGTAGATTCCCTTGACCACATCGTTGGCAGTGAACTCGCCTTCTTCACTAGCAATCTGAGAATTCAGCATGATCTGCAAAAGCAAATCGCCGAATTCTTCACACATCGCTGCAAAGTCGCCGGAATCCATGGCGGCAATCGCCTCATAAGACTCTTCGAGTAAATGCTTGCGCAGCGACGCGTGTGTCTGCTCCTTGTCCCACGGACAGCCATCGGGTGCACGCAAATGTGCAACGATTTCCTGAAAAGACTCAAACGATGTCCCTTCACCCAACGGCGGAACATAAAGCGACGTCAACAATCCAATGTGCACACTACGATCAATCTCATATAAGGCAATCTCTTCGATGATTTGTTCCTTTGCCCCAGCCGCGTGAACCAGTTTCACTAGATGTTTATCTGGATAAATCGACGTTAATGTGGATTTGACTTCAGACGCGACTAAACGCGAATAAATCTGAGCTACCAAAACGGGCGCGTCGGGTGCAAAGGCTGGAACGTGAGCCGCGCCGAGAGTCATCGCGTCGAAGAGAGTCAGGCGCGGATACGGATCGAGGCCGAGCGCGGAGAAGGTCGGCTCGAGGAAAGATAAACCTTCCACGATCCGCAGAGCCAGCCCCTCGTCCCGCGCGAGGCGGGCGATCTCAGGACAGGTTGATTCAGCTACGAAAGGATGTCCAGGCACGGCGTAGATCACACCCTGTTCGCGCCGTCCTAATTCCAAAATTTTTTTCGTAATGGTCGCGTAAACTTCATCGAATGTATTGCCGTTTTGATAAAGATCGTCGAAGGAATGGATTTTGACGGTGGACGGAAGACCGTAGATCGTAGGATGTTGTTTTGTGCGAAGGTAAACTTCATCCGCAGACGAAAGCACATCCCACGCTTCGCGCGTCAATTGATTTGGATCACCGGGACCGAGACCAAGCAAAGTAATTCCGGGCATATAAACCTCGTTAAATACAAAACGTAAAACGCAAAGCGCGTCGCGCCAGGTGCGTTTTACGTTTATGTTTTGCGCTTTGAAAAAAATTAACGCTTGGTGTAAGTCGGGGCCTTGCGAGCGCGTTTGAGACCCGGCTTCTTGCGTTCCTTGATGCGGGCATCGCGAGTTAGCAAGCCATATTTGCGGAGGGACGAAGTCCAATCGGCATTGATCTGAACCAATGCGCGCGCCAATCCCAGCTTGACCGCGTCGGTCTGCCCCGTCACGCCACCGCCGTTCACCGTGACGGTAACATCGTAACGATTGGGTTCCTGTCCACAGGCTTTGAACGCCAGCAGAATGTTTGCCAGATCATCCACGCGCGTGAAGTAAACCGGAGCTTCCTTCTCGTTGACCACAAATTTTCCGTTACCGCTCATCAAGCGGACGCGCGCGGTGCTTTCCTTACGGCGGCCAACACCTTCATAATATTGAACAGCCATGAATACTTTTTCCTTTCTACTTCAGCGGCAATTGAAGCGGCGCA
>JAJYOH010000172.1 GCA_021796315.1 Chloroflexota bacterium | reverse complement strand
TCTTGGCCGCTTCAAGGCCGGGCCGAGCGACGGTTCAGCTTCGCAGTGGACCGAAGTCGGCGACGGTTCAGCCGCCGTCTGATCAGAAACAATGGAGACGCTCGCAAGGGCGTCTCTGCTTTTATAATCATCGTAATGAAACGAAATCCATTTCCATCCAAAAAACCGGAGGGACAACCAACGCGCGGCAAAACCGCTTCGAATCGACTGCGCCGCGTCGACAACTTCATCCTGCTCTATGAGCCTGCGCTTCTCACGCGGAGCGATGGCCGGTTCAGCGATTCCCTGTTCGTTGACCTCGGCTACGGCTTCGACGCGCGCACCACGCTTGAATCGGCGGAACGCTTTCGGCGCGTCAATCCCGATCTTCGCATTCTTGGCGTTGAAATCGAAAAGGAAAGAGTCGAAGCCGCGCTGCCATTTGCCAATGAAAAAACTTTTTTCAGGTTGGGCGGATTCAATTTGCCGTTGAAAGAAAACGAAACCGTTCGTTTGATCCGTGCCTTCAATGTTTTGCGTCAATATGAAGAAAAGGATTTTGCTCCGGCTTATGAACGCCTGGCGCAATATGTTTTGCCCGGCGGACTGATGATCGAGGGCACGTCGAATCCGTTTGGAAGTATTTGGGCGGCGAATCTTGTGAGACATGTGGATTCAGGCAGCTTGCTACCTGAAGCTCGACAGCAAGCTGTCGGAGTCCATAATGGCTGGAGGTTTGAAGCCCTCGTTTTCAGCACCAACTTCCGTTTGGGATTCGACGTGGAGGAATTTCAAACCATCCTGCCCAAGAATTTAATTCATCACGTGATCCCCGGCGAACCGGTTTATGATTTCTTTGAAGCCTGGAAACGATCTGCGGCTGAAAATGTCGCGGCAAAAGTTTATGGGACGCGCCAATGGTTCATCAAATCGGCGGAAGCGTTGTCAGCGCGGGGATATAGAATCAATTTGCAAAAGAAATGGCTGGGACGCGGCTGGCTGGTCTGGGAATTGAGATAGCTCATATAAAATCGCGATGTCTGTTCACGAAAAGAAATTAACCGCGACACTTGCGCCTGGCGCAAGTGCAGGTGAGAGCGCAAAGGTCGCAAAGGAAAAAATCTTCGCGTTCTTAGCGGGCTTTGCGGTTCAAAAATGTGGGTTTGGAAAAACCGTCTGAAACGCTGGCCGCTAAAAGCGTGAAAAAGAAGCGATAAAAATCTCTGTGCATCTGCGTTCATCTCTGGTAAAAATGAACAAGGAGTCCGCGACCATGAACAATCCAGAATTTGTCAGTTTCCTGCGTGTCTATCCTTCCTATCCCACCACACACATCATCGATGATTTGCGTGCCACCGAATATGCCCGCCTCGATGTGGGCGAGCATGTTTATTTCGATTACACCGGCGGCGGACTGTATGCCGAGTCGCAGGTGCGCCGCCATCACAAGTTGTTGAGCGAGAATGTTTTTGGCAACCCGCATTCGTCGAACCCGTCCTCGCTGGCCGCCACGCAGCTTGTTGAACATGCGCGCGAATATGTGCTCAAGTTCTTCAACGCCGATCCCGCCGAATACGATGTGATCTTTACCGCCAATGCCAGCGCCGCGTTGAAACTGGTCGGCGAGTCGTATCCGTTTGCAAAGGGCGGACAGTATCTCCTGACTTTTGATAACCACAATTCTGTGAATGGGATCCGGGAATTCGCGCACGCGCGCGGCGCAGAGGTGACTTATATTCCGGTCGTCCTGCCGGACATGCGCGTCGACGCTTCGTCCCTCGACGGTTATTTTGCGCGTGCCCAAAAGGGCGCGGCCAATCTGTTTGCTTATCCCGCCCAATCGAACTTCTCATCGGTGCTGCATCCGTTGGACTGGATCGGGAAAGCCCACGCCGCAGGCTGGGACGTTCTGGTGGATGTGGCGGCCTTTGCGCCGACCAATCGTCTTGACCTTTCAAAGTTCAAGCCCGATTATGTGCCGCTTTCATTCTATAAAATGTTCGGCTATCCCACCGGCGTGGGCGCGTTGATCGCGCGCCGGGAGGCGCTGGCGAAATTGCATCGTCCGTGGTTCGCAGGCGGGACGATCACGGTCGTGTCGGTGCAGGGCGATAAATTTTACATGGCTGACGGTCACACCGCATTCGAAGATGGCACGCCTGATTATTTGAATATTCCCGCCGTCGAGATCGGACTCAAGCATATCGAGTCGATTGGTTACGATGTAATCCACGAGCGCGTGATGTGTCTGACCGGCTGGCTGTTGGATAATCTGACCAAGATGAAACACAGCACGGGCGAACCGCTGGTGCGCGTCTTTGGTCCGACCACCACCGAAGCGCGCGGCGGCGCGGTGACGGTCAACTTCTTCAACAAGGATGGTAAACCCATTGACCATCGTTACATCGAGAGCGAAGCCAACAAGGTCAATATCTCGTTGCGGACGGGCTGCTTTTGCAACCCCGGCGCGGGCGAGATCGCGCTCGGACTCTCGCGCGTCGAGTTGGATGTATGCTTCACCAAGACCAAGAATGAAGACCGCCTGAGCCTTGACGACTTCCGCCTGTGTTTCGACGGCAAATCCACCGGCGCGGTGCGAATTTCCGTCGGCATGGTCACGAACTTCAACGATGTGCAGGCATTCTTGAGTTTTGCGAGAGGGTTGTTGCAATGAAAGAAGGTGAAAACAATGACTGATAACAAACATAGAAACTACGAAATATTAAACTTAATTGGTTACGGATTGGCGAAGTTTGATATTGATTTTGTTAAAGAATTTGGTTTTTCTACAAAAACTGCTTTTTATGAAAGTATGGTTTCCAAGGGCATAGCGGATACTATCGGCACAGTGAAAAATCGACAGGATTTGTTTGATCCTTTTTTTAACAATAAGCGAAAAGGTTGGTGGCAAAAAGGTAATACTTATCTCCACCGAAAAACTTTTATAGATTCCCTATTTGGAAATTATGATGTTGTAAAATATGTTGAAGTAGTAAGGTTTTATATCTCAGACAAATCTGGAATCTTTGACGAGGCGTTGCCTAGAATTACTCCTATCCTCAAGAGTAAATTCAAGCAATTACAAGTGACTGGACAAGAAGCTGAAATATTTTTCATGCAGAATTACTTGGAACTTGATATATTTAAAGGTGGGGTCTTGGAAGATGCAAGATTGCTAGGCGATGGTTTTGATTTTCAAATTCAGGTAAAGACAAGGTTTATCTTAGCAGAAGTCAAAGGCATACGTTCTCAGCGCGGCGGGATCAGATTAACAGAGAACGAATATAAAAAAGCAAGAGAATATAAAGATGACTATGGACTGATCGTTGTAAGTAATTTAGCAATAACGCCAAAAATGACGGCTGTTTTTAACCCATTAACGAGTTTGGTTCTTAAACAACAAAGAGCAATGCATGAGCAAGTTACTTATCATTCATTGCCCCTAAATTGGTAATGCTTTGGAGTAAAAATGTATATTGAGACTGATCATCAGGCACTTGTTAAAGAAGTCAAAGAGCGTAATCGTTTGTTTTTGGCGTTAATTCGGGTGAGAGAAATCGCCCTGAATTCTTGCGCTGAAGATATACCCGAAGAATACAAAAGACAGTTTAAATTAATCCTGCAAAATTGTGATGATGCTCTCAAAAAATCAAAGTACTAACTCTGAAAATTGGATCTAAATTCAGCGCTGTTACCAAATTTTTATCATGTCAGTACTCAATTCGTAAGCAAGAATCACGGATAGACTTGCTTTATATAAAATTGACATGCTTATTTGAATCAATCACAGGAATCCCATGAACATTCAAGATATCCTCCTCATTTACGAATACAATTACTGGGCCAATAAACGCATTCTTGCCGCAAGTGAAAAAGTCACCGAGAAACAATTCCTCGCGCCCGCATCTTTTCCTTTCGGCGGATTGCGCGGGACGGTCGTCCACATTCTCGATGCCGAATTCGGCTGGCGGACGTTTTTCCAGAAGAACGATTGGTCCGTGCCGGAGTTGACAGAAGCAGAATTCCCAACCTTCGCTTCAGTCCAGGAACGTGCGGACACGGAAGAAAAGGAAATGCGCGCCTATCTCGCCACGTTACGTGACGAAGACATGAACTCTCACAAAGTTTACGATACGCCCGAAGGCAAGCATCGCGACCGAATTTTGTGGCATTGTCTGTGGCATGTGGTCAATCATGGGACGCAGCACCGCAGTGAAGCCGCCGCGCTCCTGACAGATTACGGCTCATCCCCCGGCGACCTCGATTTCACCGTCTTTCTGAACTCGCTTCAAAAATCATGAACATTACTGGCTGCGACGCAGAGCGTCGCAGCCAGTTTTTATTTTCCGCCCTTGTTCCAATGCCCAGCTTCAACGAGCTTTGACCCTGGTTCCGACGCTCAGCGTCGGAACTGACATTTAAGCAGACCTTTTCACCAAGAAGACCTGTGAAGTTATCCAACTCATGCTGTCCATTTGACAATATCCTGCCACCAAACGTATAATATCCTGTAAGGATAGTCTCAATATCCTGGCAGGGTATTGGGAAAAGATGCGGATGAGTTCCCCAGCTTGACAGGGGGAGTCCGCCAACAGCACAGGAGGAGTCGCATGGCATCCCTTATTTCCGCACTAAATCACTACCGTCCGCAGATCGTATATGGCGAGACCGCCGGTTGGCGCGAAGTAGCCGATTTACTGGCATCCACCTCCACATTGAGTCACAGTGACGTGATCGGCGTGCTGGTGGGGTTGCAGGGGGCGGTAGTGGATTTCAACCAGCGAGGACGCGGGGTCAGGCTCGAGGGGCTGGGAACTTATTTACCGAACATCAACTACCGGGGCGAACTGGACGTGGCGCATCGTCTCGACCGGGAACTGAAGCGGGCGTTAAATAACGGCTCCTTTAACGGACGCATCCGCAATAAAAAGAGCATCGGGATGACGACTGCTGATGTAGTGGCCCTGTGGAACGCCGAGCATCCCGATAACCCCGTGCTATACTGACGCCATGAACCCCATGAATGGACAAACCCGTTCCAACATCAAACCCGGCCTGACGGTGCTGATCGTTTTGAAACAGGATCAGCCCACCGGCAAATTGACCAAAGGCATCGTCAAGGATATCCTGACCAAGTCGCCCACGCACCCGCACGGTATCAAAGTCCGCTTGCTGGATGGGCAGGTGGGAAGAGTGAAGGAGATTTTGGCTTGATCAGTATGAATATTCTCCTCCCCGTCCTCGGCTTTTCTCTTCTCGGCTATCTGAGCGGCTCGCTTCCCTTCTCGATCTGGATCACACGCTTTGCAAAAGGTGTGGACGTGCGCGATTCCGGTTCCGGTCATGCGACGACAACCAACACGATTCGTCAGGCCGGATTTGGGCCGGGCGCGACGGTGCTGATCCTTGACCTGGCGAAAGGCTTTATCCCCACCTGGCTGGCCCTGAAATATGCGCCTGCAATGTGGGTTATCCCTCTAACTGCCGCATTCGTTGTCATCGGTCATTGCTGGCCGGTCTTTGCTCAATTCCGCGGCGGCATGGGACTTGCCAGCGCGGGCGGTTGTATGTTGGCGGTCTCCCCGCTTGCATTCCTGATCTCTGTTGCAATTCTGATCGTATTAACTTTGACCGTTCATCATTCTGCGCGCGCCAGCGTTTTCGCCGGAATCGCTGCTGCGCCTGTATTGTGGCTGATAAACCAACGCGGGATCGAGTTTTGGGTGGCGGTCGCGGTGGGACTTGTTATCGCCTATCGTTTTCTGATCGACTGGAATCGTCAATACCGCGAACTCTGGCTTGACCGAAAAAGATAAATAGACATTATCGGAAATAATCCACAGATTCCGCACGCGTGCTTGCGCACGGTGCAAGCAGATTACACAGATAAAGAATTTTCAAGAGAAAAATCCGCGAAAATCCGTGTAAACTGCGGATAGGAAGAGCCCTGGCCTTATTACCGATAGAGTTTAATAAAGAGAGACCGGCTCAAACCGGTCTCTTTTTATTCTCCGAACAATTGCTCAAAAACGCCTTTCTTTTTTTGCGGCGGAACAAATCTCTCGTTAGGTACACCCAGCAATATAACCGTGATGTTATCGTGTCCGCCGCGTTCATTGGCCTGCGCCACCAGGTCTTCTGCTGCGGATTTCAGGCCGGTGCGTGTTGTTACCACACGCAGGATTTCATCGTCCCAAACAAGATCGGTCAAGCCGTCAGTGCAGATCAACAAAATATCATTGGCTCGTAAAATTGCGCCCTGATTTTTTTGCGCTTTATCGTTGTTATCGTCATCGCTTAACCGCAGACGGAAATCCACCTGCGGCAATTCGACCGATCCCAGATGGCGGCGGATGACGTGCACATTTGGATGGTCGCGCGCCTGCTCCGGCAGGATGATGCCTTTCTCGATCGCTTCCTGGACCCAGGTGTGGTCCACCGTTAAACGTTGTATTTTCCCATCTCGAATTAGATAGATGCGCGAGTCGCCAACGTAAGTTGTGTAAAGCCTGTCGCCTTCGATCCACACACAAGCGCAGGTGGAACCCATGCCGCGCTGCTCGGTCTTGCTGGCGGAGCGTGAGGCTATTGCCTGGCTGGCCATGTGAATGGCAGACTCCATAATTTCGAGGGGCTTGTTGCCATTGCTTGCAGAGACTTTTTCAATGATGTAATTAACCGCCAGTTCAGCGGCCACTTCGCCGGCGCGATGTCCGCCGATGCCGTCTGCGACGATGGCAAACAGCACAGGCTTTTCATCCCGGCCGAGGAATGAAGAAACAGCATATCGGTCTTCGTTGTTTTTGCCAGACATCCCGGCGTGGCTTAAAGCCGCGACGTTTAGATGGGGGCGCTGGGAGCGGTTCATGACAAGGGAGTCTCTTTGATAATTTTTGGTTCCGCCGCGCGAGGCGGGTCCTTTAATTCAAAGCGAAAAATTAATTGGCCGAAGTGTACCACGTCACCGTGCCGGAGCGGATAGCCCTCTTTTCCCAGCGGCTCAAAGTTGACCCAGGTGCCGGCTACTGTGCCTGCGTCGGCCAAAAGATAGCCGCCGTCATCGGCCTGGGTCAGACGCGCGTGCCGTGGGCTGATGGATGGGTCATCGAGAACGTAAGTTGATTGCACGGGGTCGGAACCGAGGGTGGTCTCTTTTTCTGTGATGAGAATCGGGGAAACGGAGGCCGCTGCCAGGTCAGGTGTGAGGCGTTGGAGCCAGGCAGGCGCATCCATCTTTTTGGCGCGTCCATTTGCGGCGTGTCCGTTTTTGATCCGGCCTGTTGCCGGTTCGACAGTTGCCGGGATCGGTTGAGTAAGCGGATCGCCTGCTGCTTTGCGCGTTTTTCGTGCGCGCGCCAGGGAAGAGCGCATACTGCCGAGGAAGAGAATGGACAGCAATACCAGCCCGGCCAGACCGATCGCGCCGTAGGTGATGTATTGTTTATATCTTGCGAAGAAGGCGGAGATGCCGTGCGGCGGCTGGACAACTGTGACCGTGACCGGAATCTCCATGCTGGTTTTGCTCAGCCCCAGCGTGTCCACAGCTTCGACCATGATCTTGTGTTCGCCGCTGATGTTGTATTTGCTGATGTCCCAGGTGAATGTATCGAACGGCGCGGCTTTGTTTTCAGCCGCGATCACGCCGTCTACATAAAATGTGGTGCGGACAAGCGGGCGTCGATGTTTGTCGGGAAACTCAATAATGATGTCGATCTTCTGCGTATCGGGCAAAAGGATTTTGTCATTGTATGGATCGTTATCTGGAGGGTGGCGCACGATCTGTAAAGGCGGCTGGACGAAGATCGGATTGGGCGGCTGAATATCTATCGTGAAGGTTTGATTTGCCGATTGGATCTTTCCTGCCGCGCTCGTGATCTGTATGCTGAGGGTGTGTTGTCCGCCTGTGGTTGTCGCCGAGTTGTATTTGAGTGAATACAATCTTCGCAGCGGAGCGAAATAGGTTTCGGGATCGGGATAAGGCTGTGTGTCGTTCGTGGCGGCGAAGAATCCGCCGTTGGTTTGCATGGCCAGGTTATTGAATGCCGCCGCACTGGTGGTGGCCGCATAAACGTCTGTGTCCACGAACCAGACGAAAACATGCACGCGGTTTTGCTGCGCTTTTTGAATCAGCGGCTGCAAAAGCGTGTCGATGTTTGGATCGTCCATGTGCGGAGTGATGAACAACACGGCGCGTTTCATCCCAACGCGCGGTTCCTGCGAGGCGGCAATGTCGATGGCGCTGGCCAGCGATTGCAAGTTGGGGGTGGTGGCGCGGAAATCGGGCTGGAAAGCATTCAAGCTCACCAGCCAGTCTTTTGCGCTGGCATGTGAAATGATCGGCCCGGCAATTGTGACAAGACTCAGATCGTCTGGCAAATCTGCGGGAAGTTTCTGCCCCCATGCGTCGAGCGCTTGCACAACCGCTTGAAAGCGAGGCGTGCCCTGTGTGTTGCGGATTGCGAGCGAAGGTCCGGGATTGATCGCAATTACGATTTGAGCGGGAACTGCCATTTCGGTCAGTTGCTGAACCGGGAGCGGTTTGCCGTCTTCGATCATGCTCACGTCACCGGGCTTGAGTCCGCTAATGAAACGGCCCGAAGCGTCGTACGCATCCAGGAAGGATGACATCACTGGAAATGCCGATGCGTCCACTGGATAAAGATCGGCTTCGGCTTGCGCTTGCGCGTGTACGCGGATGGGCAAGCCCCATCCGAATAAAAGAATTAGGCTGAGAACTGCAAGAATCAACTTACGCATTTGCTGCTGAGCACCAAAGATGATGCAAAATTCCGTTCTGTGTTTTGTTTGGGATTTCGCAAAATTCCAAAGTCCCTTGAACTGGAAATTGGCGCGATTATTACTTACTTCGGATCCACATCGATGATATCGTGGTCATCGCTGCTTGATGTTCCCGTTGAAGACGGCAGCCTGATCCATTCATGCATCCCGGCCCAAGCCAGGAATAAACCGCCTGCGGCAGTGCCGGTAACCTGATAAGGGACACCTGCGATCACGCCCATCACCAGTCCCTTGGCAATGGATGCCCCCCACTCATCTTTTGACATAAACCGCTGCACAAAAGCAACAGTTACAGTGCAGATCGTTCCAACTGCCAAACCGGTGAATAGCAGCAGGAGAGGATCTGCAATTTCAATGACGCCGAAAACATTATCCAACACAACGGTTGTGAGCGCCGCAAGCGGATGCACAGGCGAAGATGGAATCGGGCTGCGCTTCATTGTTATTTTCGGTCGATGAGGTTCAATTTGGCTGGTCATTCTTTCACTCTAATCGCAATCTAAATCAACTCATTCCCACTCGATTGTGGCGGGTGGTTTGCTCGTAATATCATACACGACCCGATTGATTCCGTCCACTTCGTTAACTATACGATTCGCCACACGCGCCAAAAGCTCGTGCGGCAGGCGCGCCCAATCAGCCGTCATAAAATCCTCCGTTGAAACTGCACGGATGGCCGCCGCTTCCTGATACGTGCGTTGGTCGCCCATCACGCCCACCGAACGGACTGGAAGCAGAACAACAAACGCCTGCGAAACCTGTCCGCTTTTTCCGAGAAAACCTTCCTTGGTTAATTCTTCCAAAAGGATGGCGTCTGCATTGCGAAGTTTTGCGACGCGTTCATGCGTCACTTCGCCGAGACAACGCACGGTCAGGCCCGGACCCGGGAACGGCTGCCGCCAAACCATCCCTTCCGGCAGCCCGAGCGCTTCGCCGACTAAACGCACCTCATCTTTGAACAAATATCTAAGCGGCTCGACCAGTTCAAATTGCATGTCCTCCGGCAGCCCGCCGACGTTGTGATGAGTCTTGATTCTCTCAGCTTTGTTGCGATCCGGCGCGGACGACTCGACCACGTCTGGATAAATCGTGCCCTGTACCAAAAAGCGCGGCTTGCCCAGACTCTTGGCCTGCTCTTCAAACAAGCGGATGAATTTCTCTCCCACGATTTTTCGTTTTTGTTCCGGCTCGGTCACGCCTTTCAACGCGCCGATGAAATCTGCACCCGCTTCGACTGCGATCAATTCAGCGTGCATCTTCTCGCGGAATGTGGAGATCACTTGTTCAGGCTCATCTTTGCGCAATAAACCCGTGTCCACAAAAACGGCCACGAGTTGGTCGCCGATGGCTTTATGCACCAGCGCCGCAGCCACTGATGAATCCACGCCGCCGCTGACTGCCGCCAGCACGCGTGGTCCCTGAGCTTTGTCGAAGGGTTCATTGCCGACCTGTTTTTGAATCCGGGCCACCGCATCCTCGATAATGGATTCCGGCGTCCAGTTCGGCGTGACGCCGGAAATATCCGTCACAAAGTGTTTGATGAGT
>JAJYOH010000006.1 GCA_021796315.1 Chloroflexota bacterium | reverse complement strand
CCGCGCAATTCCAGAACAGTCGTCATAACATGCTCCTGCATTGTTGTTCGCACCTAAAAAATAGAGCGCTTGTAACGGTGGCTTTGACTTATTTTAATGCCTTTTCGTTTATTATCCAAAGCCGCTGTTACAAATTTTCCATTGATTGGAGGGACAAAAAAAGGCCGGGGGATAAATCCCCCCCGGCCTTTGCGAGCAGGTTTTACTATTGTGCGATGGTGATCTTGCCGGAGATGATATCGGCTTTGATCTGAGCGAGTTCGGCAGTCAGGTCAGCAGAAGCGCCGGTGACAGGAGCGAGGTCCACGCCATTGTTGGCGAGCGTACCAACATAGGTGCCACCCTTGAATGTACCAGCCTGGGCGGCCTTGATGGTATCGAACACGGCAACATCCATGTTCTTCTTGACGGAGGTCAGGATGACATCCTTGTACTCGGCCGCGGAAACGGTCCAGTCAGTATCGACACCAACGATCAAGCACTTCTTGGTCTGTTGGCAGGCTGCAGCGGAACCGAGGCCAACCGGGCCGGCGACGGGCATGATGATGTCAGCGCCTTCCTGCATGAGGTTGGTGGCGAATTTCTTGCCATCATCGGTGGAGTCGAAGTTGCCGGTGAAGAGACCATCGTTCTTCTTGGTGTCCCATCCAAGAACCTGGACATTGGCTTTCTTCTGGGTGTTGTAATATTCAACACCAGCCTGGAAGCCCTTCATGAAGATGGTGACGGGCGGGATGTTGATGCCGCCGAAGGTGCCGACTTTGCCGGTCTTGGTGGAAGCGGCAGCGGCGTAACCAGCCAGGAAAGCGGCCTGGTCGGTTTGGAAGGTCAGACCGAGAACATTGGGCATTGCAGTCGCAGAACCGCAATCTTTGCCTTCAACGGCTGTGCCGAAGCAGTCAGGATAGGAGTAGTCCACGATGGCGAAGTTGGTGTTTGGGTTGGCCTTGGCGGCGGTGGCGGTATCTACACCGAGCAGGAAGCCAACGGTGACAATCAAATTATCCTTCTCATCCAGGAACTGCTGGATGTTCTTGGCATAGTCAGATTGTTGCTTGGACTCGAGATACTTGCCGTCCACACCCAACTGGGCTATCGCGTTCTGAATGCCTTTCCATGCAGTGGCATTGAAGGACTTATCGTCAATACCACCGAGGTCAGTCACCTGACCAACTTTGAATTTCGGCGCTGTGGTCGGTGCTACAGTTGGCGGGACCGCAGTATCGGGAGCTGCGGTAACAACGGGCGCTTCGGTCGCGGCCGGGGTCGCGGGGCTGCCGCAGGCGGTCAGGACCATGGAGGCCAAAAGAATAACAGCCAAAACGGTGTAAAGTTTCTTCATTTTCTTCTCCTGTTAGTTTGGTGGAAATATGTTGGGGCTGGACGAAACTTAATCAAGCCTGTGTTATACACCGACCGATTTAAGTGGTTCGTTCCCCGCAATACAAGTATAAAGCTATCCTTTCTGTAGTGCAAGGTTGTACAATCTTAAGGACTTTTATAAGGCACATTTGTTTGGACGGATTTATCGTTCAAACCATTTTCGATCTCAAGCAATCGATCTTTGACAGTTTGCGGAATTTGATTTTCCCATTCGTGGAAAGGCGCCAGACTTACCAGACCGAAGAATTCACCGGATGGGAATTGCCCGTTTCGTGCAAGCCGCATCAAATCGCGGACACCGAAGCGGATTCCGTTTACGGCGCTGGTCGCCAACTTTGGGCGCACGACCGTCAAACGCGCGTAAACGTCTGTTTCTGCACCGATCACCGCGGCACCCTGTCCGGCAGCTGTTTTTAAGGCGGCGTCCGCAGTTGAACCGCCTGCCGCAAATACAACATCCGCGCCATTATCGACAACCTGCTGAGCGGTTGTGTTGGCCCAAACCGGGTCGTTGAATAGATTCTCGCTGGCGCCGTCGCGATACATCACATCCGTTTTGATTTTTGGATCGATATAGCGCACACCTTCTTTGAAGCCATCGCAATATCGCCGCATTGGATCGATGAATTTTTCCTCGCAAACTGCGGCAACGTGATCTGTTTGTGTGATCATGGCGGCCAGTGCGCCTGCCAAAAATCCACCCTGATCTTCATGGAAGACCAAACCAGCCATGTTTGGATATTTTGTAGGCTGAGATTGTTCCACGCCGATGAATAAAATCTTTGGATTGTGTTCCGCCGACAAAACCGTCTCATCGGCAATGGATGAACCGACCGTGATGATTGCATCGTAGCTTCGTTGTGTGAAGTAGGTGATGTTTTGTTCGCGGTCGCGTGAGTCAATGGTTTCGATGTAATCAATACGATCGGCCAGTTTTTCAGCTTTGGCATCCTGCAAGCCGAGCCAGGCTTCGTGGTTGATGCCATCTTCAATGGAGCCGGATGCCGTGACGAGGCCGACACAGAATACATCTGCCCTGGCGCAATCCTGCGGACGCGGGGCGCACGCGGAAAACGTCAGGGCGATAAGAAGGATTAGAAACGGCAGCCGGTTCAAATCAGGAAGGATGCGCTGTATTTTGTCAGGCAGTTTGCGCTTCGCCTTTTTTCACGCCCAGCATCAGGATCAAAGCGATCACGAGGAATAATGGGCTGAAGAGCATGATGGTGTTGTATTGATTGCCGCTGAGTTGAACGAGCAGGCCGTTGAGATTTGGTCCAACGATGGCCGAGAGCGTGGAGAAAAGATAATAGAGACCGGTGAACGTGCCGAGGCGGGCGGCGGTGGTCAGGTCCACAACCATCGGCAGGGAATTGATGTTGATCAGCGCCCAGGCAATTCCGGCTGGCATGAGCACAAGGCTGATGACACGGACGTTACCGAGCAAGGGAAGTTTTGTAACGAGCGTGGACAACGTGGCAGGCGACAAAATGAATAAACCAAAAATCAGCACAGCCATGCCGATGATGCCCGCTGAAATGGTGATGCGCCGCCCGATACGGCTTCCGATGATTCCGGCAGGCAGGGCGAAGATCACGAAAAATAATCCGAGATGACCAACGAGGCGGCCAGCATCGCCTTCAGGGATGCCGACATAACGTGTGGCATAAAGTGTGAGGAACGCTTCGATGCCGGTATATGCAAGAAACCAAAAGAAAATGGCGAATAAAATTCGCAAGCCGCTTTTATCTTCGTCCTGCATTAACTCACGCAGACTGCCGAACATGTCAGGCTCTTTTTCACCCTGTTGATATTCTTTCGGCTCTTTGATGAAGATGAAAACCAACAGCGCAGCCACGATGACCAGCACGGAGCCCATCCAAAATGGATAGGCGATATTTTTTTCATACAAGGTACTGCCAACTAATGATGCGATGATCGTGCCGAGACCGCCCATTAAGTTGATGACGCCGTTGGCTTGCGAACGATATTGTGAAGGCGTAATGTCGGGCATGAGCGCAATGACCGGAGTCCGCCAGAAGGCCATGCTAAGCAGTAGGGTGCTGGTGCAAGCCACAAACAAGGGCAGGACGGCGGCCAGCGGAATAATTCCAAATGCCAGCGCGCCGACGGGTGCGCCGATCAGAATGAAAGGCATGCGCCGCCCGATGGGAGTCCGCAAGCGATCTGACCACGCGCCGACGGGTGGTTGAATAAAGAGCGCGGCGATGTTGTCGAGCGTCATGAAGAATCCAATGAAGATGGGCGAGAGATTGAATTTGTCGGCGAGGAAGAGCGGCACGAACGCGTTGTACACCGTCCAGATCACGCTGACGCCGAAGAAACCAAAGCCGAGCAGGAAGATCTTGCCGTAATTGAATTTCATGATTCTCCTGGTTGAAAGTTGCAGGTTTAAGGTTGAAGGTTTCTGAACAAACTTTCAACCTTCAACTTTCAACGTTATAACCTTTCTCTTTCAAAAACTTTTTATCTTCTTTGGTTAATTCCGCCTTTTCTAAAAGATCTGGTCTGCGTTCGAGTGTCCTCAATAAAGATTGTTCGCGCCGCCACTTTTCGATCTTTGCATGATCGCCGGATAATAAAACATCGGGCACGCTCTCGCCTTGGAATTCAGGCGGGCGCGTGTAATGCGGATACTCCAACAAACCTGACGCGTGCGAATCATCTTCTGCGCCAGTTGGGTCGCCGAGCACGCCGGGCAATAAACGCGAGACCGCGTCGATGATGATCAACGCTGGCAGTTCGCCGCCGGTTAGAACATAATCGCCGATTGAAATTTCATCGGTGGCAAGATGTAAACGGATGCGTTCATCCACGCCCTCATAACGGCCGCAGATCAACGCGATCCGTTCGTGGCGGGACAATTCGTCGGCCACCGTTTGTGAGAAGACTCGTCCCTGAGGCGTCAGCAAAATAACCGGGCATCCGGCCTCGCGTCCGAGAATTGATTCGACGGCCTCGAACATTGGCTCCGGTTTCATCACCATCCCGCCTCCGCCGCCGTAAGGCGTGTCATCCGTGGTGTGATGTTTATCGTGAGCGTAGTCGCGGATGTTGTGGACACGCACATCGATCAATCCATTTTGCCGGGCACGTTGAAGAATGCTGCTATCCAAATAAGACGGAAAAACTTCAGGCAGGAGGGTAAAAACGTCGAATTGCATAAAATGATTTTAGCATAGCATGAGAGAATTTTAAGAACCCCGCTTGACGCTGTTTTGTTTCGGATGGTAAGATGATTGCATGTATTTGCGCGGTAGTAAGTGGAGTATGAACCGTCGGCGTCAGCGGCCGAACTGGTTCCGAATAATTTTGCTGGTGCTGTTAATTGCAGGAGGATTGTATCTCGACCGTTTTGTGATTCCCAGTACGCCTTCGCCTTTTGAGCCAACACCAACGCCGACGCGTCCGCCGGAATCTTTTATCACCGACGCGGAGACTCTTTTTGCTCAAGGCAAACTTGTACAATCCATCCAGGCGTACCAGCAGGCGATAGCGGCCAATCCCAGAGACCCGGCCTACTATATCGATTTGGCGCGTGTGCAGGTTTTTAATGGCGATTATGCGGAGGCTCAAAAGAGCGCTGAAAATGCACTGTTATTAAATCCGAATAATTCAATGGCTTATGCGCGGCTGGCATGGGCGCAGGATTTTGAAGGCGATCCCCTGGCGGGAGAAGCGTCGATAAAAAAGGCGCTGGCCATTGATGATAAAAATGCAGTGGCTCATGCTTATTATGCTGAGATCCTGATCGATGAAGGCCCCGATACCGTTCAAAAAGCGATTGACGAATCAAAGATCGCACAACAGCTTGCGCCGGATACCCTTGAAACACACCGCGCTCGCGGTTACGTCCTTGAGAATACGGCTAATTATGAAGAAGCCATCCGGGAATATCAGGCCGCCATCCAGGTCAACGGCAATCTGGCTGACTTGCATATGGCGGTTGGGCGGAATTATCAATACCTTGGAATTTACGATAAGGCCATTGAAGAATATACCCTCGCCAACACCTTAAACCCAACTGATCCGGTGCCTAATTTTCTGATCTCGCGCACGTATGCAGGAGTTGGCGAGTTTGCCAAAGCGATGCAGTACGCTGAAGCTGCTGTCAAAAACAAATCCGCTGATGCAAAATATATTGGCAATCTGGGCGTGATGTATTATCACAATAATTTGTGGCCCGACGCGATAAAAGAATTTGATTTAGCGGTCAATGGCGGCGCTACACAAGACGGCCTGAAGGTTGACCCGATTCAGCTTGTCCCTACTTCTCCTGCAACAGTTGCAGAGATCTATTTCACCTATGCACTTGTGCTTGCCAAGTCCAATCGTTGCGGCGATGCCCTGCAAATTGCCCAGACGATTAATACTCGTATCCCTTCCAATCAACTTGCTGTAGATAATGCGGCGGCAGCCGTTCAGATTTGCCAGCAAAATTTGACATCGCCACCCACATCAACGCAATCTGCTCCAATCTCAACGCAGGCTATTTCAACCGGGACGCCTGTAGCGACTTCCACACCATGAACATTTCTCCTCGCCGTCCGATTTTTTCGCGCCGGAATGAATCCAGCGTGTATCGCATGTTCTTTTGGGCCATCCTTGCCTTGGGCGGGGTTTGGTTGATCCTCCAGATGAAGCAAGGCGATATAAAATCTCCCTTTGCGCCAACGCCTCAGCCCACCCGCACATCCTTATCTTATGCACTTGAAGGCGATGCCGATTTCAGCGCCGGTAAACTGGATGCCGCCATCACCGCCTATCAGGAAGGGACCAAGGTGGATCCAAACAACGCGGACCTTTGGGCCAAGTTGGCGCGCATTCAAACGTATTCCATCCGCCTCCTTACCACGGACGCCGAGCAGTTGGCCCGTTTAAAAGACGCGCTCGCATCTGCCGATAAAGCCGTTGCCCTCGCGCCTGACGATAGCACCGCTCATGCCATCCGCTCCTTTGTCCTTGACTGGAACGCAACTGCCCCGGCGCAAACCGATGAAAACTTAGCCTCGGATTATTTGTCTGAGGCCGAGCGTGAAGCTTTGCAAGCTCAGCGATTGGATAATACCAATGCGCAAGCCATGGCTTTTTATGCTGAGATTCTCATCGATCAACAAAAATGGACGCAAGCTGAGTCGATCATCCAACAGGCGGTTAATCGCGATCCATCTTCAATGGATGCGCATCGTGTCTATGCTTATCTGCTCGAAACAGGCGGACAATATAACCAGGCGATCCAGGAATACCAAAAAGCGATTGACATCGCTCCTAACATGACCTTCTTATATTTACAGGCAGGCGCGAATTACCGCCGCCTTGGTTTGGGAAGTCTGAATGAAGATACGCAGAAACAATTGTTTGAAAAATCCCTCGAGTATTTTGCCGATGCCGCCAAGATCAATCAACAGCTTGAAGTAAAAGACCCTACGCCTTATCTTTCCATTGCAAAGACTTATTCACAGGAAGGCGAATATTTCTCGGCGGCGCGCAATGCACAGAAGGCTCTGGATTACAAGCCTGATAGCGCCGATATTTATGGACAATTGGGAATCATCTTCTTCAAGAATCGTAACTATGAAGGTTCCATTCCGATCTTGAAGTGTGCCGTCAGCGGCTGCACTGCGCTGGAAGGTTGCCAGGCCCGCTATGAACGAGACTGTAAACCTGCCAATGGGGAGGTGAGCGTAGCGGTGAATGCTTTGCCGCTCTCGCCAAGCAGCATAGATTATTACCAGGTTTATTTCTCGGTATTGGCGGCGCTTGGACCGCGCGACCCGACTTATTGTCCCGAGGCGCAAAGCATTATTCGTAATATCGAAACCAATGCCGGCAACATTTTGGCCGCACGTCCAGATATTGCCAAGAACATCGCAGTCGCTCAGCAGGAGTGTTCGCCGTCGGCGCTGGCAACGCCTGTTGTGAGCACGCCGCTCTCCGTCACGCCCGGAAGCGCGGTGCCGACATCCACGCTGCAGATAAATTTGTTCGAGACGGCTACACCGTACGCGACTCCATAGTTACTAAAATCTGTTCCCTCTCGTCAGAATTTTGTTAGAGTTTTTTCATCTCTCTTGACGGGAACTTATGAATTCGGTATCATACGATTAGCACTCAGGATAAGAGAGTGCTAATTTCGTGCTTATCCAAAATATTACTTTTTAGGAGGTCAAGTTATGGCAAGCAAGCTCAAGCTCAAGCCTTTGGGCGGACGTGTGATCGTTGAACCGATCGAACAGGAAGAGATGACCGCTGGTGGAATCATCCTGCCCGAAACCGCCAAAGAGAAACCGCAGGAAGGTAAGATCCTTGCGGCGGGTCCCGGTGATCGCGATGATAAAGGTGAACGCGTTCCCATGGATCTGAAAGTCGGCGATAAGGTGTTGTTCGCCAAGTATTCCGGCACCGAGATCAAGATGGATGGCAAGAAATTGCTCATCATGCGCGAAAGCGACATTTTGGCCGTGGTCGAAGGCTAAGGAGATATTAAACCATGTCAGCAAAACAACTTGTATTTTCTGAAGAAGCGCGCCGTAAGCTGAAGAACGGCATGAACGTTGTCGCAAACGCGGTCGGCGCAACGCTCGGACCGAAGGGCCGCAACGTAGCCGTGGATCGCAAATTTGGTTCCCCGACCGTTACGCATGACGGCGTTTCAGTTGCAAAAGAAATCGAACTCGAAGATCCGTTTGAGAACATGGGCGCCCAGCTTCTCAAGGAAGCTGCTACCAAGACCAATGATATCGCCGGTGACGGCACAACCACTTCGACCGTGCTCGCGCACGCTATTGTCAACGAAGGCCTCAAGGCCCTTGAAGCTGGTTACAATCCGATGTTGGTCAAGCATGGCATTCAACAGGCTGCCGAATCTGTCGTGGAGGAACTGCGTAAGATGGCGGTCAAGATCGACACCCGCGAAGAGATCGCTTCGGTTGCCACCAACTCGGCTGCGGATACTCATGTCGGTGATCTGATCGCAGATGTGATGGATAAAGTCGGTAAGGATGGCGTCATCACCGTTGAAGAGTCAAAGTCAATGGCGGATGAAACTGAATTCGTCGAAGGTATGCAGTTTGATCGTGGCTATCTTTCGGCCTACTTCATCACCAGCGCCGATAAGATGGAAGCCGTCATTTCGGATGCTTATGTTCTGATCAACGAGAAGAAGATTTCCGCCGCACAGGATATCGTCCCGTTATTGGAGAAACTTGTGCAGCTTGGCAAGCGCGATATCGTCATCATCGCTGAAGATATTGACGGCGAGGCCCTCGCCACGCTCGCACTGAACAAATTGCGCGGTATGCTCAACGTGTTGGCTGTCAAGGCCCCTGGTTTCGGTGATCGCCGCAAGGCCATGCTGCAGGATATTGCCACCCTCACTGGCGGCACCGTTATTTCGGAAGAGATGGGCCGCAAGCTCGAAACCGCCACTGTTGCCGATCTTGGCCGCGCTGAGAAAGTCGTCTCCGACAAGGAAAATACCACTATTATCAACGGCAAGGGCAAGAAGAGCGATATTGATGCCCGCATCAAGGAAATCCGTGTCGAGATCGAAAAGAGCACCAGCGATTACGACAAGGAAAAACTTCAGGAACGTCTCGCCAAGTTAAGCGGTGGTGTTGCCATCATCCGCGTTGGTGCGGCCACCGAAACCGAGATGAAGGAAAAGAAACATCGTGTCGAAGACGCACTTTCCGCAGCCCGCGCGGCTGTCGAGGAAGGCATCGTCCCCGGCGGTGAGATTTCCCTCATCAATGCTTCGAACAAACTCGACAAGATGGTGAAGATTACCGAAGACGAAGAGATCCGCGTCGGCATCAACATCGTCAAGAAGGCGCTCGAGTCCCCCATTCGCAAACTCGCTTCCAATGCCGGCCAGGATGGCTCAGTCATCATTGACACCGTCCGCCGCAAATCAGCCGAAGAGAAGAACAAGAATATCGGCTACAACGTTCTCACCAATGAATATACCGACATGATCAAGGATGGCGTCATTGACCCGGTCAAGGTTGTGCGCGGCGCACTCGAGAACGCGGCCTCCATCGCGGCCATGATCCTGACCACGGATGTTCTCATCACAGACCTCCCTGAGAAGGACAAGCCCGCTCCTCAGATGCCGCCCGGCGGCATGGATTACTAGTTCAACCTGCGTTTCTTTGCAGGGGCACAGCGATACTGTGCCCCTGCAATTTTTAATTGGTATAATCTGGACGATGTTTTCTCACAGCCCCCGTACAATTCTGATTCAATTGACTTTGATCCTGGCCCTGGGCCTTTCTGCCTGCGGTTCTTTATTTGGGACCAGGGCCACGCCTACACCTATCGGGCCGACTTCCACGCCCGTGCCTCCAACTGCCACTCCCGAACCGATGGCTGTCACCGTCAATGGGGAAGGGGTCACAGTTACCGAATTCAAAGCGGAATTGGAGAGATATAAATCTGCGCAGTCCGCTCTCGGAAAAACTGTCAGCGATACAGATGCAAGCAAGGCCGTCATCGAAGATTTGATCGCTCAGGTTTTGCTGGCACAAGGTGCAAAGGCCGCAGGCTTCGATTTGTCGGAATCCGCTTTACAGTCCCGCGTGGATGCGCTGGTCACTCAACTGGGCGGCGCGGACAAATTGTCGGCCTGGGAGTCTGGCCACGGTTACACGGATGCCGCCTTCCGCGTGGCGTTGAAGCGTTCCGCCGAAGCGGCCTGGATGCGGGACAAAATTGTCAACGCCGTTCCCACCACCGCCGATCAGGTTCATGCCCAACAGATTTTGTTCCTGAATGCAGACGATGCGAACTCGGCGCTTGCTCAATTGAAAGGCGGAGCGGATTTTAACGAGTTGGCTTTACAATATGATCCGGCTACACACGGAGATCTTGGCTGGTTTCCAAAAGGCTATCTGCTCTCCTCCAAGATAGAAGATGCTGCCTTCAGTTTGCAGGTAGGTCAATTTAGTGATGTGATCCAAACCGATGTTGGCTTTCACATTATCAAGGTGCTCGAGCGCGACCCGCAGCATCCTCTTTCGCCAGATGCGTATCTTTCTCAACAGGAACAGGCTTTGAAAGACTGGGTGGCGCAACAGCGCACAAAGGCGTCTGTTGTCATGGCGCCCTAGTTTTGGAGTAACAGATGGATAATTTCGATTTCAAAGATCAACAACCTGCCAGGCGAGCTGGCTCACAATTTAGTTTGTGGGATATGCTGTCCATTCTGGTATTGATCATCACTTTATGTATTGGCGGTTATTTTGCGTTGATCTTCGCCAATCCGAACACGCCCTTGAATCCGCTTCCGCCTCCGCCAACTGCATTTCTCTTTCCAACGGCGACCATTACTCCGATTCAACCAGAGGCGACCTGGACGGCAACAATAGCTGTCACAACGCCCACATCCACGCTTGCTCCGTTGATCACTTTGGAGCCGTCCATCACGCCGGTGCTGCTTGTACCGCCGACCAAAACACCGCTTCCGACCAGCACTCCGAAGGCGCCATTCAGCAGTTCGTTTAAAAATATTGCCAGCACAACCTATTATCCCGATGCGGGGTGCGGCTGGTTTGGTGTCGCTGGAACCGTGGTTGATACCAATAACAGCCCCATCATTGGAATGGTCATTCGTATCAATGGTACTTTGAATGGAACGCCGATCAGCAGGCTCACTGTAAGTAATACTGCTCAAATTCCTTATGGCCCCTCAGGTTTTGAGTTCAAACTTGGAGATACTCCCCAAACGACCACCAAGACACTTTATCTCCAATTGCTTGACCAGGCCGGCCTGCCGCTTTCAGATAATCTTTATATCAACACTTCCAGTGACTGTAATAAGAATCTGGTTATGGTGCGCTTCAAGAAAAATCCTTAGATATAAAAACAAAAAGCTCGCCGTTTACGGCGAGCTTTTCATTCTTTAAGTTATATGGCCAAGTTCCAACTTTCGTATTTCGGATTCTTTCCGCGCACCACATCGTCGAACATCTGGCGCAGTTTCGTCGTGATCGGTCCCATCGTTCCAACGCCGACGGGGCGGTTGTCGATTTTCGTAACGGCCACAACCTGCGCTGCGGTGCCGGTCATAAAAAGTTCCTCGCAGATAAATGCCTCGGTGCGGTCAATCGAGCGCTCCACCACTTCAAGTCCGAGCTCGTTGCGAGCCAGTTCGATGATCGAACGGCGCGTGATGCCTTCCAGAATGTTATCCGTCACCGGCGGCGTGATCAACTTTCCATCGCGCAGCATGAAAATATTCATGGCCGAACCTTCGGAGAGATGACCGTTCTGATCGAGCACCAGCGCCTCGTCGAACCCGGCGCGATTGGCATCGGTTTTGATCAGCGCCGAGTTGGCGTACGCGCCCGAAACTTTTCCGCGCGCGGGGATCATGTTGTCGTCGATGCGCCGCCACGATGAAATCGTCACATGCGCGTTGGTGTCGTTCTTTACATATTTTTCGAATGGGATCACGAAGATGCAAAACTCATCCTTCAGATCGTGCAGGCGCACGCCGATGCCGAGGTCCGCTTTGTAGAACGATGGGCGGAAATAAACATCCTGCTGCCAGTGATCGGTGCGCAATAAATCGAGCGTGATCTGGATCAAACTCTCTTCATCGTAAATTGATTGCATTGCCATCATCTTTGCCGAATGAAGCAAACGCCTGTAATGGTCATGAGCACGAAAAACGAAGAGACGTTTCCTCTCTTCGTTCCAGTAAGCCCTCATGCCGCCGAATACGGCTGTGCCATACAAAAAGCCATGCGTGGCAATGCTGATTTTTGCGTCCGCAAGCGGGACGATTTTTCCCTCAAAGAATGCGTGCTTCGAGAGATCCACAAGACACCTCCAAGTGTAAAGAAATGGGACCAGCTCTTACGCACGAATTATACCTGATACATTCCGCCTCACTTCGGGACCTTGAGGCGGGTTGCCGTTTCTAATCTTTTATTCATCTGTGAATTGATCCCGTTTCAAGCGCCGTCTTGACAATTCGCCGAATCCGATTAAAATCTAATTCGATAATCATCAAATTAGATAGACAGGATTGAAAAATGGATGCACAACCTGAAATGCTCGATTTTTACAAAGCCCTGGCGGATTCCAATCGGTTGAAGATCGTCGGCCTGCTGGCGAATCGCGCTTACAGCGTCGAGGAACTTGCCGCATTGCTGGAACTCAAGCCCTCGACGGTTTCGCATCATCTTGCAAAATTGACCCAGGTCGGCCTGGTCAGCGCGAAGACGGAAAGTTATTACAACGTTTATCGTCTCGAAGAAAAGGCGCTCGAGGAAAAGACGCGGCGGCTTTTATCGCGCGAAGATTTTCAATCTGCCGCGGCAGGAGTGGATGTTGAAGCGTACGATCATAAAGTCGTTGCCGACTACAAACGCAGGGATGGCAGTTTGAAAACGATCCCGGCGCAGAGAAAAAAACTTGAAGCGGTGCTGCGCCACGTGGTCCAGGCTTTTGAGCCGGGCAAAAAATATACCGAGAAACAGGTCAATAAAATTTTATCCGGCTTCCACGAAGATACAGCCTCGTTGCGCCGCGAGCTGGTCGGATTTGGATTGATGAAACGCGAAGGCGGGGGTGGGGATTATTGGAGGGTTTGAAAGTTGAAAGGTTGGAAAGGCTGAACGTTCAACCTTCTAGCTTTGAACCTTAAACTCTTTTATCGCTTCTTGATTTGCAGAACCTCATCCCCATTCAACGGAGAAGATAACGGCGAAGATTCCAATGTCATCACTTTGCTGTTCGAGAAAAATCCAAAATCGAAACTGGTTGCGTCGCCCGTTTTTTTGCCGGGGACAGGCATCAGACGCGCGGTCAGCGGTTTATCGAGACGCAGCGCGAGAGCGGAAAGATCGAGAAGCAATGGGACGAGCTGATCCGCAGTTGTGTCACCGGGCAATGGCACGGTATCCAATCCAGTTCCGCAAACCGTCGAATAAAGCAAAAGGTCTTTGATGGTCAACGTGCCTTCGGCGGCGCGCCGGGCCAAAACGGAATCTTCGAGCACGGGCTGCATGAAACCGCTGAAACCGGTGTGTGGAAAATCGGCGCGGTCAACGGCTTCAGTGAGAAGTGCGGCGGCGGCCAATGAACCGTGCAGACCGATTTTTGGAACGCCCATTTTTTCGACGGCGTTGCCGAGTGAATGAGCATCGTCTGGAAATGGTGCAAGCGAAAAATCAATGCCGAGGAAAGTGGGGAGTGGGGAGTGGAAAGTTCGAAGTTGTTCGGCAACACGTGCGAGGGCTTGACCATGTTTGCTGATTTCGGAAATTAAATTTTGACGGCCTTCTTCCAAAGTTTTTGATTCGCTAAAAGCGTTGACTGCCAAATCGGCGGCTTCGGTTGCAATTGCAAACGCGGGTTGATCGCCATCGTGATACGCGGCAGGAAAGAAGGGCGCGCCCGCGCGGACATTTGCCAGCGCGGCAAAACGCAGATTGGCCAGGCCGTTCGGGTCGAGCGGCGCGGACTTGACGATGACTTCGGCGCAGGCGCGAATCGCATCGAGATATATTTTGGAGTCCGACAGCTTGCTGTCGGTATTTCCAGCCATCACGCCGCTGAAGAAAATATTTTCAGACGCAGAGATCGCTTCGGGAATGACTTCGTAGCTCTTAAGACTTCCGAAGTCTTCAAGACTTCGGAAGTCTGGTAATGCGGGTCCAAGCGACGCGTAAGCGATATCGATTTGCTTTATCAATTTTGAAAATTGTTCAGCAAATTTTGGCAGCTCGGAAATATTTTTCTCACCCAATAATTTTGGAAATGGAATTGTTGCCAGACGAACAGTCTGAACTTCATAGCCAGCGACTTCATACGCAGCTTTGGCTTTGGTGAAAAATATCCCGGCTTGCTGGATGACTTTTTCTTCGAGCGGATATTTGGGATTGCAGAAGTAGGTGATGGAGCGGATTTTCATGGAAGTATTGTTGTTGTTCAAGTATGCAAAATATGAATCATCATTAAATCATTGAGAAAGAGCACTAATTAATGCAAAGAACATTGGAGTAGGTTGACCATCCGCTGTAAAAACATTCCCATTTGTTCCCATCCAATCTGGATTAGTTGGAAATTGTAGCCCTATTTCCTTGGCTCCATTTTTAAAATATGTAGTAAAAAGAAGATATAGTATTTGAGCTTGTGCACCTGGTTCTTCATTAAGAGTAACCAGTTTTTTCGTAGCAGGCCAGTTTGCCCAACTTGGATCCTTATCGCCAGTTGCTATCACAGTATCTGGACCCGCTATATTAAATCCGAGACTTGTAACTCTTTGAAGCGGTATTGATATTGATTGTTCTGTTGGCGGAGCATTTACCCATATATCATCTTCAAATTTGACTTCATCAAGAGGTGTGCCATTATCTTTAATCTGTTGCAATATTGAAAAGAAGGTGTCGTAGCTGTTTTGGAATTTAGAAGTTTTATTGGGATTAATGATCATATCTTCAGTAGCAATCAGCTTCATATCTGGTCTCAGCTGTTTTACTGAAACCGCGAGATCATGTATGAAGTTTAGCCCGCCAATATTATTAAAAGTATTGTAGTCTTCTTGATGCCATTGTGAGAATCCGGCAAGTTCTGAAATAAGATCAATTTCTTTAATCTGTGGAAATTTTGTAACCTTCGCTAAAGCCATGAATGTCAGAACCTGTTTTTTTTGTTCTGGGTTCAAATTATTCAACATTGGGTCATTTACAATATTCGGATAAAACAGGGCGTCTCCAACAAAGGTCATATGATGTGAAGTAGCATAGTTAATCTGACTTTGAACTCTACTTATATTATTTTGGTTAAATATTTGATCCGCAAACGGTACCTTTCCTTGTAGGAGTTGCTGATAATTACTATTCCAGTCTTTAGTTATTTGAGACCAGTCAAACGATTTATTATAAATGCCATAAGGGTCTCCAATTTCCATTTTTATTTTTGTTGCGAGTTTTGAAGTCTGTTGATCTGCTCCTAACCTTACAACTATATCTTTACCGCTAATTTTTGCTCTTAATGCAGGTGTTTCGAAAAACCAATTCCATTGACCAGTTGTGTCTTGTTTTGCAAGCAGTCCTAATGTATAAGGAGTGTTGTTTTGGTCGGTAGTAGTAAAGGTGGTTAAAATGTAGGCTTTCTCATTAGCGCCTTGAATCGCTTTAAAATTTTGTGGATCAGCTAGTTGGTCAATTACTTTTTGCGGATTAACAGTTATACCCACTTCATTCATCGCATTGACAAATTGACTGATGTTTGGACCTTTGGGATCAAGGAGTTCCGGATTTGAGACTGTAGGATCAGGAACTTGAATGTTGCCAGCTTGAATCATTGGCACTGTTGAAGTTGGAGAGGCTGTGGGCATTGCCTCACTGGTTGGCGATACAATAGGGGTAGCAGTGGGTGGAATTGCACTTTGATTATTTCCTGTTGAGCTACAAGCAGATAATATTAAAGCAATAAGAACAAGAATGACTTTAATTTTCATGTTTACCTTTTTCATTCATGCCTAGTTTTTCTTTGCCTCATAACTTCAAACATCAACACGGACCCGGCCACCGCCGCATTCAGCGATTCTGTTTTTCCTGCCATCGGGATTTTGACAAAAGCATTCGCAAGTTTCTTTGCTTCTTCACTTGCACCTTCGGCTTCTCCGCCAACGATTAACGCCAGCGGCGATTTAAAATCCGTTTCCCAGCAGGATTGGCCGTCCATGTCGGCCAGATACATTTTTAATTTCGCTGACTCGCCGACTCGCTGAATCTCCTCCCAACTCATCGAATGGATTGGCAACCGAAAGTGAGCGCCCATTCCCGCGCGGACGACTTTCGGTGCGAAGGCGTCCGTGGTCTCTGGCGGAATCAAGATGGCTTGCACACCGGCCGCGTCTGCGCTGCGGAGAAGTGTGCCGAGGTTGCCGGGATCGCGGATCGAATCGGGGATGAGAATGAAGTTTGGTGAATTGGTAATTGGTAAATTGGTAAGTTCAAGAACAGCGATGATGCCTTGAGAAGTTTCGGTCTCGCTCAGCGATTGAAGCAAACTGCTTTCCACCTTCTCGATTTCGATTCCTCTTTCCTCTATCTTCTTTCTTAATTGATTTCCCCGTTCACTTAAATCATCAGAATACAAAATGAATCGGAACAGCCAATTCGCCGCGAATGCATCTTCGACGAGTCGCACGCCTTCAGCCAGAAATGCGCCAGCTTCGCGTCGTTCTTTCGGACGGCCTGTCAGCGCGCGAACCAATTTGATTTTTGGGTTTTGATTTGAAGAGATCATGAATGTTGCGCCCACTGGTCAATAAATGCTCGGATGGTTGCGTCGTCGAATAAAACGATGCGAGCCAATTTGATCCCAGATTCGTGATGTGCAAAATAATTTTTGATGGTTGAAAGAATAATTCCTGCCGCGCGGTCTTTTGGAAAACCGAAGATGCCGGTTGAAATGGCTGGCAATGAAATGGATGATAGCTTTAATTCGTCCGCAACTTGCAGGGACCCGTGAACGGCCGCCGATAATTTTTCATCCTCGTTGACACCTGCACCCGCATCGTGGGTGTCGCCCCAGACTGGGCCGACAGCGTGGATCACATATTTCGCAGGCAGGAGTCCGCCCGAAGTCCAGGCCGGATGCGAGTGGGTGACCGGGCCGTGTTTGCGAATCCACGCATCCGATTCTTGTTGGATGGCTTCGCCGCCGCGTCGAACAATAGCCCAAGCCACGCCGCCGCCATGTTGTAAATGTTCGTTGGCCGCGTTGACGATGGCATCCGTTTCTTCGAGCGTGATGTCGCCTTGAACGATTTGGATGGTTTGTCCGGTGGGAAGAATTTTGTCAACCAGAACTGTGTTCATATAAATATTTTACCCCGTTAAATATTGTAGGGGCGACCCGCCGGGTCGCCCCTACAAATTATTTCGCTTTTGCCACAACCGCGGCGAAGGCTTTCGGGTCGCGGATGGCGAGATCGGAAAGCATCTTGCGGTTGAGGACGACGTTGGCTTTCTTCATCGCTCCAACCAAACGGCTGTACGTGGTGCCGTTCAGGCGGGCCGCCGCGTTGATGCGGGCGATCCATAACTTGCGCAGATCACGCTTGCGGACTCTGCGGTCGCGCGTGGCGTACCACAAACTCTTGAGCATGGCCTCGTTGGCGCGCTTGAAAAGCAAATGCTTCGCGCCGCGCTGGCCTTTGGTGATCTTTAAAATTTTCTTGTGACGACGGTGGCCGAATGGGCCGCCTTTAATTCTAGTCATCTATTCTCTCCTGCAAACTCATGGGCGTCGGCGGGTTGCGCCAGTTGCGTACACCCAAAAGCCGCGATAAAAAAAATTCTTTGGCGGGAATTCCCGTTACTTCATGTTCGGCGCCAGGCGTTTCACGCGTCTGATGATGCTGGTGCCTTGAACGGTCTGCATCTCAGAGAGTTGGGACTTCGTGCGCTTTGACGTTCGGCGGCGCAGATGGCTCTTGCCGCCTTTGGTTCGCATGAGCTTGCCCGAGCCGGTCAGGCGAAAACGCTTGGATGTCGCCTTGTGGGTCTTGAGCTTGATCTTTTGACCAGGTTTTTGTGCTTTGCGAGTCACAGTAACTTGCTCCTTTCAGACAAAATTACACGCGGGCTTTGACTTTCTCCCGCGGATATTAACAACACGTGGGACTTACTCTTTCGCTTCTGCCTTGATCCTTCGACCGGCTCAGGACGAAGCATCAGCCGGAGCGTCGACCTTTTCCTTTTTCTTGGCTGGAGCCTTTCCCGGCGCAAGAACGACCAGCATCGTGCGGCCTTCCATTTGCGGCGGGGTTTCGATCGTGGCCACATCTGACAGCGAAGTTGCGATCTCTTTCAGGTCTTCGAGCGCGATTTCGGGATAATCCATTTCGCGGCCGCGGAACTTTACCGTCACGCGGACTTTGTGCCCCTGCAATAACCAGCGGCGGGCATCGTCCACTTTGAAACCGCGATGCGCCTCATTGGTCTTTGGTCGCAGGCGGATTTCCTTTATCTCTATTTTGGTCTGGGCCTTTTTGGCTTCGCGTTCCTTCTTGGTGCGTTCATAAATGAACTTGCCAAAATCCATCACGCGACAGACGGGTGGGGTGGTGTTTCCTGAAACTTCCACCAAATCCAGTTCGGCATCGCGGGCGATCTGCAAAGCCTGCTTTATCGAAACCACGCCGATATTTTCGCCGTCTGCCCCGATCAGTCGGACTTCAGGAACTCGGATGGTTTCATTGACTCGAAATTCGTTAGCGCTGATATGCTTCTCCTTGTACAAATACAAACCCAGCCTTGGGCTGGTTTTTAGCGGGCGAATAATACCATGAAGGCAGGCGAATCGTCAACAAAACCGCCCAACCTTTTGCATTGGACGAAGAAAAAGTCTTGGCCTAATCCCTGGCATGTTATCCGATCTGTGCCAGCAATTGACGATAATCTTCCGCATTGGGCGGGGCCATTAACAAGATTTGATTGATGACGGCAATTGCATCCTGCTTTTTGCCCGCCTGCATCAACGACTCGCCCAAGGCATCAAGTTGCGCGATGGCCTCATCCTTGCGGCCAAGGTGGTTGAGCTGTTCGGCCAGGGTACGTTTGAAGATAATTTGATCCTCATGCTCTTTGATCATATCTTCCAGGAAGGGAATCGAATCCTTTGTTTTGTTGTTGCTATCGAGATAGCTCATGAAACTTTCGAGTTCGGCCACGGCTTGTTGCTGTTGTCCCATGCGCATATAAAGTTCGATGAGTTGTTTGCGCGAGCCTTGATCGTCGGGACGCAGGGTGCGGATCTGTTCGTAGACGCGCACAGCTTGTTTCCAGTCGAGGCGCTGCATGTCGATGTCGGCCATGCGTTGCAGAATGTGGACGTTCCACGAGCGGTCGGCGTTGGCTTGCTGGACAAGACGCAGGGCGGTGGTGTAAGTCTTGCGCGCCATATCGAGCTCGGCCAGACGGTAGTAAATATCCGCCTGTTCAAGATATTCCTTGATGGCTTCATCCACCTGTCCGCGCGCTACAAGCTGATCGATTAAGCGCGAGCGGGCAGAGAGGTCCATCGGCGCGATCTGGATGATGCGGCGCAAAAGTTTGGTGGCCTGCGCCACTTCACCGCGTACGCTGTAAGCGTGTGCAACCACCGTGAACTTCGCGATTGCATCAGGACTGCGGCCTTCTTGAATCAGCAAGTCACCCATCAACGTGTGGAGGGGCAGGTAAGTGGGCGCGTGTTGGACCGCGTCGAAGGCTTCATCCATGGCGGAGCGCAGACTGCCCTGCCGCACCAATTGATGAATGTGGTTGATCGATTCGATCACGCTGGAGCTTTGCGCCTGCAGGACAACTTCTGCCAACGGAGTGATGGCTTCGCCTTCCTGTGCCTTGCGCATTTGCTCGCGCGTGTGATGGATCTGGTCGCGCCAATCACGGCGCATGAGCATCTTGCTGACGTTTTCACACAACCGACGATTGGCTGTATCGTCATTCTGGTTTTGCTGGGACTCGATCATCGGCTCGTAAAGCTGACGAATCTCGTCCGCCTGATCCGCGGGAACGGTCACGGAATCGGCCAGCTTCAGCGCTTCGAGATATTCCGACGCGGCTTCTTTGACCTGTCCTTTTTTGAAAAGGATTTCTCCGAGCAAAAGCCGCGAGCCAAGTCCATAGTCGTTATGTTTGACCGCGTGTGTCAGGTTGCGGATGGCGCTTTCCAGCCGGTCACTTTTGGAGCGCAGATATCCAAGGTTGAAATATAAAGCGGGATGGTTGAAGCCTGCCTCGAGTGCGTGTTCAAGTTCTTCGGAAGCAGCGCCCTCCTGGTTTTTGGTTTGAGCATCAATGGCCTGCCCGAGGTGCATGACCACTTTGATCTGTTCCGATTGCTGCAGGGAGAGTTGTCCGGTGCCCTTCATGATGGCCGAAAGGCCGCGTCGTTCCTGGGCGCTGGGACTCTCGTCAGTGTAATCGAAGAGGACTTCCGCCAGCTTGGTCAATGCTTTTTGGCGCGCCTCCGCTACCGGGTCCAGACTTGAAGCGGGTACGGTTTTCGGTTCCTGCAACTGTTTGACCTTGGCCATGTTAATTGGCCCCGTCCCGCCTTTTGGTCGAACAGGCCTGGGGAGAAGTTGTCCCGATCTTAAAAGAGTCTGGGCTTGTTTGGCCTCCGGGCTTTGCGGCAGGAGTTGCAGCGAACGCGCGACGAGTTCCTGCGCTTTGTCCGGCTTGCCAGCGCGTTGAAGGATGCTGGCGATGGCGAGATATTCTGTAACCGCTTGCTGGCGCTGGCCGAGACGTTCATGCACCATGGCGAGCCGCGAATGCGCCATGACATGTTCGGGGTTGAGCGCGGTGATGCGTCCCCAGTTCTCGATGGCCTTGTCAACGTCGCGCTGATTGAGGAACATTTCGGCGGCCTTCATGGAGGCTTCGATGGCTGTGGTGAGGTCGCCGTTGCGTTCCGATATCTGCGCTACTTTCTCGAACGGGGCAGGGTCATTATTTGAAATCTGCGCTACTTGCTGGTAAATCCGAAGCGCCTCATCGAGTTGGCCCAATTGAAACAATGCAAGCCCGAGGCTGTTAAGCGCTTTGGGTTGGTCGGGAAATTCCTGAAGGGCTTTGCGATACGCGGCGGCGGCTTTCTTCCAATCCTGGTCCCAGGCCGCCGAGTGGCCTTCGTTCATTGCTTTTTGAAAAACATCATCTCGTCCGGGCATAGGTCTATTTTACCGCTGGATGGCGGATTGGTTGACTCTTTAATGATTTTGTATTGTAAATTCACCGGAGATAAACAAAGATGAACAAGGATTTTTCTTTTCTTTTTCATCAAACTGAATCAACGTTTATCTCTGTCCATCTCTGGTTGATTGATGTCAAAAATAATTTAAATGACTTTCATCTCGCCCCAACTCGGACCGGAGCGGGCTTCCGTTTCAAGAGGGATATCCAACGGGTAAGCGGATTCCATTACCTCTTTCACCGTTTCGACGGTTTTCTCCAACTCTGCCTTCGGAACTTCCAGCACCAATTCGTCGTGGACTTGCAAAAGCATCTGCGCGTTGAGCTTGGCATTCTTCAACGCGGACGGGATGCGAAGCATGGCGATCTTCATAATGTCCGCTGCTGTTCCCTGGATCGGCGCGTTGATGGCCTCGCGCTCCTCGCGATTTTTCAATTGCACATTTTGCTTGCTTTGCAAAGCCGGGAAATATCGGCGGCGTCCGAGCAGCGTTTCAACGTAGCCTTGTTTCGCGGCCAACTCGCGGATTCCATCCAGATATTTTTTCACGCCGGGGAATTGTTTGAAATATGCTTTCACAAAATCTTCGGCTTCTGCCAGAGTCAATTCGGTGGAGCGCATCAGGCCGAAAGATGACATGCCATAAATCAAACCGAAGTTAATTGCTTTGGCATGACGCCGCATATCTTTATTAACTTCTTCAAGCGGAATGTTGTAAATCGCGGCGGCGGTCGTGGCGTGAATATCCTGTCCGGCGCGGAAAGCGGCCAACATGCCTTCGTCCTGCGCCATGTGCGCCACGATGCGAAGTTCGATCTGCGAATAATCCACTGACAGCAAAACATTTCCCTTCGCGGCGATGAATCCGTTTCGCACGCGGCGGCCTTCCTCGGTGCGGATCGGAATGTTTTGCAGATTCGGATTCGACGAAGATAAACGTCCGGTCACTGCGCCGGTTTGACTGTAAGAAGTATGCACGCGGCCTGTCTTTGAATCGACTGCGGCGGGGAGGGCGTCCACGTAAGTTGATTTGATCTTGGAAAGTTCGCGGTGTTCGAGCACCATGTCCACGACGGGATGTTTGCCGCTCAAAGCATCGAGCACATCTGCGGATGTCGAATAATGTCCGCTGGCGGTTTTCTTGCCCTTATCCGGCGGATCGAGACGCAGACGATTGAAGAGCACATCCGAAAGTTGTTGCGTGGAATTGATGTTGAAAGGTTTGCCAACCGATTCAAAAACCTGCTTCTCGATTTCGCTCATGCGCCCGGTAAGTTCCGCGTTCAACTTCTTGAAGAAAGGCAAATCCAAAAGAACGCCGCTCATTTCCATTTCAGCCAGCACCGAGATAAGCGGCATTTCGATTTCGTCCATCAACTTCTGCCCATGCACGCGCGCCACTTCCGCTTGCATAATCGGGAGCAATCGCAAAGTTGTTTCGGCATCGGCGGCGGCGTATGGCGCAACGGATTCAATCGCAACTTCGGCCATGCTGATCTGCTTCTTGCCTTTGCCGATCAACTCTTCGATGTGAGTCATTTCTTCGCCGAGGCGCGTGAAGGCCAGATTTTTCAAGCCGAGATTGTGTGATGATGGGTCGGCTACGAATTCAGCGATCATCGTGTCGAAAGTAATGGGCGAGACGATTAATCCGTGTTTCGCGAGAATGATGTAATCGTATTTTGCATTGTGTGCGACTTTGGAAATTTTCGGATTGGTTAAAGAATCATGCAAAGCCGAAAGAACTTTTTCAAGCGGCAAATTATTTCCCGATAAGTGTCCGACCGGAATATAAAATCCCTGTCCTTCTTTGATCGCCAGCGAAATGCCAACGATCCCGGCTTGCATTTCTTCGGTGGAAGTTGTTTCGGTGTCGAAAGAAATAACTTTGGCTTTGCCAAGTTCTTTGGCGAGCGCCGACAATTTTTCGTCCGTGTCCACGATGATGACTTCGATGTTGGATTGAACTTTTGGTGAGACGATGATCTGCGGCTCGTTGACGAACATCGAAAGCTGTCCGCTGCGGGATTTAACGGGAGCGGCTTCCGTTATGGATGAAGTCTCTTTGCCGGTCAGCCGGTTCAGGGTCTTGATGAGCGTGCGGAATTCGAGTTCCTCGAAAAACGCTTCGATCCTGTCTGGGTCGTACGCGTCGGCTTTGGCGTGTTCGAGGTCCAATTTAAATTCAAGGTCAGTATGGATGCGCGCCAGTTCGTGACTCATCTGGGCAGATTCTTTTCCGGCTTCGAGTTTCGTCTTCCAACGATTTTCAACTTGATCGATGTTTTTGTAAATGGCATCGAGCGTGCCGAATTTTTCAAGCAATGCAATCGCGGTCTTTTCACCGACACCGGGTACGCCGGGAATGTTATCGGATTTATCTCCGACTATGGCTTTGTAATCCACAACCTGGTCGGGACGCACGCCAAGTTTTTTGATGACATCTTCATCGGTGATGTAATTCTGGTCATCGCCTGCGAGATAAACGGCGGTGCGTTTGTTGACGAGCTGCAAAAGATCGCGGTCGCCGGTGATGATCTTTACACCGAGACCTTGTTCGGCGGCGATGCGCGCAACCGAGCCGAGCACGTCGTCGGCCTCGTAGCCTTCGCATTCGAGGCGCGGAATGTTGAAGGTGTCCACCATCTGGCGGATGCGCTCAATCTGCGGGCGCAGGTCATCCGGCATTTTTTCGCGCGTGCCTTTATATTCGGGAAAGATTTTGTCGCGGAATGTTTTTCCAACGTCGAAGGCGACCGCGAGATATTCAGGTTTTTCATTTTCAAGAACGCGCAGAAGTTCGCGCGCGAATCCATAAATGCCGGCTGTCGGTTCGCCTTTGGATGTCTGCCAGCGCTGTGAGCTTGACCCGGCGGTCAGGGCGAAATACATGCGATAAGCGAGAGCGTGTCCATCAATTAGATAAAGTGTGGGTGGCATGTTGTTGTCCAGTGGTTGGTTATGTGACTGTCACATAATTGAATAAAAAACGCAGAGTACGGATTTATTTTACCGTCTCTGCGCTCATTCATTGCAGGCAATTTTTAGCGATGTGGTTTTTCAATTCCCTGCCGCTGGCGAATCTGCTTGATGTAATCCTTGACCAGTTGCGGCGGGTGCGGTTGTGTTCCGCCCATGATGAGATAACCCGGCGCCCAAAAATCACCGGACGGATTTTCTTTTTTCAGCCGCACAAATTCAGCAAAAACTTTTTCAGATGTTTGCTGGCGCATGATGCGCATGAGATAACCCGGCGATGTAGCAGGCGGCACGTTGACGACCCATTGCAAATATTCCGGGCGGACGGCGAGATGTTCAAGCCGCCAGCCAAAAGCGATGCAGATGTTGGGAATCCACTCGGAGAGTTTATCGGCAATGTCGCCGGTCAAATAATGGGACGTGAAGCGGGGCACCAATAAACAGGCATACGTCAGCTGATAGACACCGGCTGAGGCTGGTTCAAGCACGATGCGACCGGCTACTTCATTGATGGAATGCGGGCGCGTTTCGTCCAACTCGCCGGGTGCGGGCGTGCGGATAGGGGTCTGGGGTCGAGGCTGCGATTTGGATGGGGCGGTGACTTCGATATCGCCCAGAGATTGTGATGAGGATTCCTGCTCAAGATTAGTGGGGTGGTCGGCGAGCAATAAATCTTTGAGAGGAACCGGGACGGATGATTCACGCGAAAAGATCGAGCGGCGGGTTTCACCCGGATCAACGGGAGTCCGCTTGCGGTCCGGGATCGAGGCGGGCTTGACTTCCACTGGCGGAGTCTTTGCAATCGGTTTTGGGTTGGGTGTGGGGATGTCTGTCAGGATTTCAGAAATGGCAGGGATGGCAATGTTGTCATCGTCATCTTCATCCACTTCATTTTTAGCAGGGGTCGGTCCCGTTTTTGAAGAGGCTTTTGACCCAATCGGTTTTTCGTTCTTTTCTTCTTTTGTTTCGTTTTCGCTGAGAGATGTTACGAGTTGGCTGGCTTGTGAACGAATGGTACTGAACGGAGTTTCTGCGTCGAACACCATGGCCAGTAAAACATTCTGGGCCAGTTCGGTGGCGTAAAGCATGTGCTCGGCTTTGGTGCTTTCAAGACGGACGAAGCGCAAAAGGTCGCTGCCTTTTTGCGCACTCCAATTCTTTGCCAATGTTTGGGCGATCTCTTTAGCCGCGGCCTGGGAGAGTTGCCCTGCGTAGGCCCAGAGTTCATTGTCGCGGGTGATGAGCGCGGCCTGTGATGAACTCTCAAGTGTAAGGCGTGTTAAATGTTGAGCGGCCTTGCTGACATCGCCTAGCCAGGGGAGTTCTTGAGTTATAGGAGACAAATTCATAGTGGGAGCCTTGCTTGTACTATTAAACAGGTCAGATATATTGGAAGACTTGCGAACGAGAGTCCACGGACGGATGGAATCGAGTGCAGGGGGAAGCTCATTGTCATCGGCCAGGATAAAAAGCTGAATGCCAGGAATAACTGTGCGGAGTGACTGACCAATCTCTTCAACCCATTGTTCGCTAAGTTCCAAATCGAGGAAAGCTAACTTGCAGGTTTCTTCGTCGGCGCGTACAACCGCTGCGGCCTTGTTGTTGGCAATGTAAACGCGATACTGATCCGTGTCTTGAAGCGACCGGCGGAACGATTCCCCAAAACTGGGGCTGGGTGTCACGACCAGTAAATTTTCGGTCATTACATGATGAAGTGTATCACGGCCAGGACAGTGGGGCAAGCCAGTTTGCACTTTTTTTAGGCAATCTGTTCTTGAGGATGATAATCCATCTCTGCAAATTTGTCCATACAACTTGCTTTTCTGCGCCTTTTGTGCTATTTATAAAGAAATTTCTATTGAGGTAATCAATGCATCGCGAACGAATTTCTGAAAATGTTTTCTGGTTCCAGAGCGAAATTTATGCTCAGGTAACGGCGGGCGTGATCGCCGGGCCGCAATGGGCTGTTGTGGTCGATACTCTGGCTTTGCCTGACGAGACGCTGGGTATGCGTGAGTTTATCGAGCATGAATTAAGCGTGCCGGTGCGCTATGTTATCAACACCCATTATCACGCGGACCATGCCTGGGGAAACTGTTTCTTCCCCGGCGCGACGGTTATCGCACACGAGCGTTGCCGCGAACTTCTGGACGAACGCGGGCGTCCGTCATTGGAAGCGGCTCAAAAGCAAAACGCCGCGCTTCGCCAGGTCAAGATCGTGCTTCCACAAATGACGTTCAGCAGCGGAGAGGTCAATTTGCGTGTCGGCAAAAAGAATCTGACGATCATACCAGCCGCCGGTCACAGTGAAGATGGGATCGCTGTTCTGGTGGAGGAGGATCGCGTGCTCTTTGCCGGCGACTCGTTCATGCCCCTGCCTTATATTGTGGATGGCGATGTGGACGATATTGCTGCATCGATCAAGAAGATCGGGCGGATGGGACTTGAGAATATTGTGCAGGGTCATGGTGACATTATTCTGCGCGGCGAGATCGAAGCAGCTGTGAAAGAGAACCTGACTTATGTCAGCAATATCAAAAAAGTTGCCAAGTCTGCGGCGAGACGCAAGCCAACCGAAGAGATGGCTGATAGCGCAGGCATCGAAGAATGCGGCAAGAGTCGCGTCTATTTGGGCGGGTTGGCTGATGCTTTGCATAAGCGTAATTTGCAGAAACTGATCAGAGACGCCCGCGAGGGATAACTTAGTTTTTATAATCAAACAACCCGACATAAAACCGTGTCGGGTTGTTGCTTTAATATCCGTTCTTCTATTCTTCCTGTGTTTCTTCTTTCTTTTTCCATGGACGCCAGCCGTGGAATCTTTCGCGCCCTTCCATTAAGGCCTTCATGTTTGGGCGCAAGGCCCAAAGAAGAATCAGGAAGGTTGCAATTCCGTACAGGATATATTGCCACGGAGCATACCCAAGAAAATAAAGCACGGCGAAAATAACGGAAGCAGTCAAAGCAATGCTGAGCGTTGTCAACGAAGCATAGCCTACGCCAAAGAACATCAATATTGGTATCGGTACACCGTAGAGAATCAACCACCATGAAGGCCAAAACAACCCAATCGCTCCACCAGCTGTGGGAGCGCCGCCCGCACCGCCGCGCAAACGCAGTTTTCCATTGGCATCGCGTTCCGCGAGAAAGATGGAATAATTGTGTCCGAGCACAGCGGCAATCGGAGCAAGCACTTCGATCCAAATATTGGGTGTGAGAGACCGTGCCACCCAAACCGCAGCAATCCCTTTGAAGATATCAAAGAGGGCCGTTGCCACACCGGCCCAACAACCTGCGGCGCGCATGGCATTTGTTCCACCGGTGCGCCCGCTTGCAACCTGGCGAATGTCTTTGCCTGTGCTTAGCTTTACCACCAGAAGTCCGAATGGGATCGAGCCAAAAAGATACGCCAACACCACGATGCCGGCATCTATAATCATTTGCATGAACGTTCCTCCAAGTTGGACTATGACTGGTAACACAAGAAGGCGTGCCAGGTTACTCGCCTTTGACGATTTGCAGTTCTACTTCAGTGGTGCGTCCACCTTCGATCCTGAAACCACGGGCCTGCCATGATCCATTATTGGGCGACCAGATGATGTTGACAACGGGATAAGCGGCCTCTTCAATATCGGTAGCGGAAACCGTTTCAGGTCCGGCAGGATGCGAGTGGAAGATGGCAAGCAATTCCAATCCGTTTACATCGATCCACTCTAAAGCGTTAAGTTGTTCCGTCGGATCCATCCGAAACCGTACCGGACTTTGGGCTTGATTCGTGATCAAGAAAACTTTTTCCACCGAATTATTTTTGCCAGCTAATAGGCCACACGCTTCAAGCGGCGCATTATTTTCAACATGGACGCACATTGCGTCCCAGTCTTTAAAATTGATTTTCATCAGCGGATGAAAATAGCCGCGCCCCAGGCAACGGCCAGGATAATGCCCGGTTCGGTCAATGCCCGCTTTACAGGGATGTCTTCACTGAGGCTGTAAGCAAGCGTCGTCAGCGCATAAAGCGGACCCAGCAAGAGCAGCCCGAACTGAACAGATGATAACGGCCAGTAATGTACTCCGCCTGCGATTTGCGCGCAGACAATGCCAATGCCGATTGACCACGGGAACTCCCAGCGTCCGCTCAAACGCAGATGCAGAGTCCGAAGCGATACCAGGCCGGAAGCTAGAAAAATAGCAGGGATCATCAAAAACAAGCGAGCGCCGCCGGTGCGCAAGGCGATCACCAGAAGAACGAACAATGCGTACGAAAGAGCGATCAACCCCGCCGAAGCAAGCGGATAATTTGGCGCGCCCGGGTCGACAGTGATGTACTCAGCCAGGAAGACTGAGATCAAAATGCTGGCGCTTAATGCAAAGCCAATCCACCATGAAGTTCCAACAGGCAGAATATTGAGTAATATGCCCAGGATAAAAGTGGTCAATGTGGGGAGCAGCCAATGCTCGAAAGCCCGTTGATCTTGAAGGGATGGGTGGCTGTGTAGCAGCCAGTCCATCCCAGCGGCAGCCAGGCCGGATGCCATCAAAGTCATGGCTGTGCTGAGGGTTAGCGGATAGGCAAAATAGAAGCCGGGCAGTGTCAGGGTCAAAGTGATGCCCGGCGCCTTGACCAGATGATCCAAAGCGTAGGTGAGCAGAACGACTGCCGCCAATACTCCTACATGATTTGCATCTGGAAGATAACGTTGTTGTTCCTGCATAACCCGGATTCTACCCGATTTAGCCGAACGAATCACGCCATTGAACAAGCGATGCTGCAAAAGTAGAACAGATTTGCGGATGTCTGCATGGGTATGGTAGAATCAAAAGGCTATGGAATCATCAAAAAACGAGACGACACTTTTACCGCCACCGCCCAGTATTATCATGTCGTTGAGAACCGGCTTCGACGCCATTGCAGGGCATATAACGGCCATTCTTTTTCCGCTTGCCCTTGACCTTTTTTTGTGGCTGGGCCCGCATCTTAGCGTTTCCCAGTTATTTGTGACCACCCTCGGCGAGGTTAAAAAGTTGTTTGCAGATACCGGTGTTGCAGCGCCTGACCTTCAATCGTTGGATCAAATGCAAACGTCTTTGAATCAGGTCAATATATTCTCGGCTCTGCGTACTTTGCCGATCGGCGTTTCCAGTCTGATCAGCAGTAAAGGTTCAATTCAAACCCCATTTGGCGCGCCATTAACTGTACAAGTGGATACCCTTGTTCACTTTTATGCAGGGATGTTGCTGTTTATTCTTGCCGGGTGGGTATTTGGCGGATTGTATTTTCGATGGATCGCCGGACTTGTCTTGACTTCAGATTCACAAATTTCTGTTGGACGCGCTGTCGTTCAGACGATTGCTTACTCGTTGATCTGGTCGCTTCTTTTCTGGACCGTGGGCATGCCCGCCGTTTTTGTTCTTTATCTCATCTTTATGATTAATCCGTTAATCGGACAGGGTGTCCTGCTCTTTCTTGGATTCCTGTCCATGTGGCTGGTTGTGCCGATTTTTTTCTCGTCGCTTGGAATGTTCGTCCGCAAACAAAATGCGGTCGCTTCCATCATGACCTGCTTTCAAACGGCGCGGTTTTCCATGCCGTCCAGCAGCCTCTTCGTCCTGACGATTCTTATGGTCGGGATCGGCCTGAATTTTTTGTGGGCCATTCCATCTGACGACTCCTGGCTGACGCTGATCGGAATCCTGGGCCATGCTTTTGTCACCACTGCCTTACTGGCTTCATCTTTTGTTTATTACCGTGATATGACGGATTGGATTCAAACTGTGCTCGATCGGATGCATTCAAGTTTACCGAAGCAGCCAACACAACAGGCTTAATATTATTTGTCATTGCTTGTAGAGAATTTGTTCGGAGGATTTTGTGGCTCAAACTAATACCAATTATGACGTCAGTTCCATTCAAGCGCTGGAAGGCATTGAGCATGTCCGCAAGCGCCCAGGCATGTACGTGGGCGGAACAGACATTAAAGCTTTACACCACCTTGTTTATGAAGTTGTTGATAACGCAATTGACGAAGCGCTGGCCGGGTATTGCACTCGCATCGATATCACCATCCATCCTGACAGCAGCGTGACCGTCGAAGATAACGGACGCGGTATCCCGGTTGGACCGCATCCGGCGAAAAAAGATGCAAATGGCAAGCCGATGGAAACCGTCGATGTGGTCATGACGGTTATCGGGGCAGGCGGCAAATTCGGCGGCGGCGGATATAAAGTCTCCGGCGGTTTACACGGCGTAGGCGTCAGCGCGGTGAATGCCCTTTCTGAGTGGGTGGTCACCGAGGTTAAGCGTGATGGGAAGTTGTGGCAGCAAAATTATAAACGCGGCGTGCCTCAGGGTCCCATCAAACAGGTCGGCAAAGTTGGCAGGGAAGATACCGGCACCAAGCAAACCTTCAAGTTTGACAAGATCATTTTCACGGAAGATATCGACTTCCGTTTTGATACGCTCGTTCAGCGCTTCCGCGAAATGGCATTTGTCACGCGCGGCGTAACGATTGATTTTGTGGATGAGCGCAATGAGCGTCGCATGACCTTTTATTTTGAAGGCGGAATTACTTCATTCGTGCGTTATTTAAATCGCAATCGTGAAAACCTGCATCCGGTGGTTTATGTTGAGAAGGAAGTTGAAAACATTGGCATCGAAGCTTCCATTCAATATACAGATGCGTACACCGAATCGGTATATTCATTTGCGAATACCATCAACACCATTGACGGCGGAACCCATCTTACGGGCCTTCGCTCATCTCTGACGCGCGTAATCAATGATTATGCCCGCAAGAATGGTTTGCTCAAAGACGCCGACCCGAACTTTTCCGGTGACGATACCCGCGAGGGCTTGACGGCCATTGTCTCTGTCAAGCATCCATCACCGCAATTTGAGTCGCAGACTAAAGTCAAGTTGATGAATCCCGAAGTTCAGACTTATGTCACGCAGGTGGTGGGGGATGCCTTCGCAACCTTCCTCGACGAAAATCCGCAGGCCGCTAAAGCGATCATTGCCAAGTGTCTGACATCGGCGCGTGCGCGCGACGCGGCGCGCAAAGCGCGCGATCTCGTCATTCGCAAGTCGGCGCTCGAGTCGTTGACTTTGCCGGGTAAACTGGCCGATTGTTCCGAGCGTGATTCATCCAAAGCTGAACTTTACATCGTAGAAGGTGATTCGGCTGGCGGTTCTGCCAAGCAGGGACGTGACCGTCATTTCCAGGCTATCCTGCCTTTGCGTGGAAAAATCCTCAACACCGAACGTGCCCGTCTTGACAAGATTCTTGGCAACAACGAAGTCAAGGCTTTGATCTCCGCTCTTGGCACAAGCATTGGCGACAACTTCGATCTCGAAGGCTTGCGTTACGGACGCATTATCATCATGACCGATGCCGATGTGGACGGCAGTCACATCCGCACCTTGTTGCTGACATTTTTCTTCCGTTATATGCCGAGCTTAATTGAAGGCGGACATCTATTTATTGCCCAGCCGCCGCTTTATCGCATGGCCTATAAGAATCAAGTTAAGTATGTTTACAGCGATAAGGAAAAAGATAAGGCGCTCAAAGATTTAGGCGGTGGCGACAAAATAGGTGTCCAGCGTTACAAAGGCCTGGGTGAAATGAATCCCACGCAGTTGTGGGAGACGACGATGAACCCCGAAAATCGCACCCTGCTTCTAGTCACGGTGGACGATGCGGCGGAAGCCGACCGTACTTTTGACATGCTGATGGGCGACGAAGTTGCCCCTCGCAAAAAATTCATTCAAACACATGCCAAAACCGTCAGAAACCTCGACATTTAATCTGTCTTTTGAACAAAGCGGGGTGGACTTTTAAAAGTCCACCCCGTATGTTTTGTAGTGTATTTAATAAACACCTGGGTCGGAATTATAATTTTTTTACTCGTGACTTCTTCCTGCAAATTTAGTTTATCCAACAAGCGGTGATCTTTGTCATGAAAGTAGCATACTTTTCAATAATAATCTGAGTACAATTTTTCTCATCATCTATACTACTTGCAGGTCCGTTTGGTAACTCTTTCAAAAAGCATGTTTTCTTCCGAGCGTTCCAATATACTTCTTGATCAGGCCCTTCAGGTCATTGTTGTCGCTTATCAACTCCTGGCGGTTGCGGCTTTTATCCTTGCGCTCTTTTTTGCCACATCCTGGATAAAGACGCCTTTCCTTGGAGCATTTTACGAACACACCCTGGTTTTTAATGGCGCCGCTCCCAGCGGGGAGAGTATCAATTGGGACCTCTATAATCAAGGTGTCAAACTCGGCGACCAATTGATTGCAGTCAACGGCGTAAATGTCCATAGCGCATCCGAAGTTCAAAGTATTCTAAGCCGCTTCTTCCCAGGGGAATCGATTCCGGTGACCATTCGCACCGCACAAGGGCAGCAGAAAATATTTCAAGTAAAGTTAAATGCCTTTCCATCCGAAGATCAAACTTCCTATTTCGTTATTCCCACTGTCTTAAGTTTATTCTTTCTTGTTATTAGCCTTTGGATATTCGGATTGCGTCGTACCGAGGCGCCTGGCCGCGCTTTTGCGCTTTTCGCATCTTCATTAAGTATCATCACTGGTTCCCTCTTTGATCTTTTTACAACTCATTATCTGACCTATATCTGGACTTTAGGCTGTGCTGTTGCGGGTGGCGCCATCTTTACCCTGGCTGTTTCCTTTCCGCAGGAAATACGTTTTGTGGCGGTGCGGCCATATCTGCGCTGGCTGGGATTGGTTCTTGGGTTAATCCTGACCGGCTACGCCTACACCACTCTTTTTAATTTTTCCCAACCCACGGCGTATATCATCGCCTGGCGATATATTTATATTTTTGTTGCAATTGCCATTCTTTTTTACCTGGCGATCAATATTTACTATAGTGTGATGGCAACATCGCCGGTGGTCAAGACGCAGGCTCGCTTCATTCTGACGGGCACGCTGGTCGCTTTTACTCCGATTACTGTGTGGCTGTTGACCTCGCCTTATGACCTGTTTAGTTTCAAATCTTATCTTTTCTTCCCCATCCTTCTATTCCCGTTTACCATTGGTTATGCAATTTTGCGTTTCCGCTTCGTTCGCACAGATGATTGGGTGCGGCAGGGTATCTTGTATCTCCTTCTTTCTATTTTGATCGTTGGTGGATATGCATTATTGGTCAGCGGCCTTAGTTTGATTTTTTCCGTTGCGATGCCTTCCACGCATCCTCTTTGGATTGGCGGCCTCGTTTTTTTGGTGGCGATTCTGTTGGAACCGATACGTCAGCGGCTGCAAAATTTTGTGGATGCAATCTTTTTCCGCGGCCAACGTGTATATTCTGAAAGCCTTCAAAAATTTACCCACGACCTGACCAGTGCGCTCGATCTCTCGACCATTGGGCGGGTGCTGCGCCAACAGATCATATCTACGCTGGCGCCGGATCGCATTCACATCTTTACTTATGATCTGCTCAATGATCAATATGTTCCTCAGCTGGCAGACGATAATCGTGCCAGCACTGATATTCGTTTTTCGTCCAGCAGTCCGCTTGCGAAATATTTTGCCACCGAGAAATTGCCGCTCTATCTGGACGGCGCATCGTTGCCGGCCAGTCTCAAACTGGAACAAACTCGCCTTGCCTTGCTGGGCGCGCGCTTGTTTGTGGCTCTCCCTGCAAGTGGACAGTCGGTCGGCTGGCTGGCGCTTGGTCCGCGCCTCTCTGATCAACCTTATACCCCTCGCGATTTAAGCTTCTTGGAAAATCTGGCCGATCAGGCCTCCGTGGCCATTCAGCGTATGCAGACGGTCGCAAACCTTGAGCGGCGCGTACAGGAAATGAACGCACTGACGCGTGTTTCGCAAGGCGTAAACATCACCGTAACCTTCGATGATGTGTTGGAGTTGATATATGCCCAGACCGCACAAATCATCCCAACCTCTCATTTTCATATCACGCTTTATAACAAAGACAATGATTATTATTACTATGGTTTTGCGGTGGAGAACAATGACCGGATTACCAGTCGGGAAAATGTTCCGTTTCCTCCCAATACAGGCCTTGCACCGGATGTTATTCGCAGGGGCCGCCCGATCCAGACGCAGGATTATGTGCGCGAGAATCAGGTGCGCGGACTTGCGCCTGAAACAGAAGGTGTCTATGCCTGGATGGGCGTTCCGCTCAACGCGGGCGCCGAGTCAATTGGCGCATTGAGCGTAGGCAGCCGCGATCCTGCCACTACTTATACGCGCGGCCAACTTGATATTCTTCAAGCCATTGCCAACCAGACCGCTGGCGCCATTGTGAAGGCTCGTTTGCTTCAGGAAACGCAGCAACGCGCTCGTCAGCTAACCACACTAAACGATGTGACGCGGCGGCTCACCTCCACACTGGAACTTGAGCCTTTGCTCCAAAATGTGTTGGAGAGTGCGGTCAATATTCTAAATTGCGAAGCGGGCAGTCTCTTCCTGTTGGATGAACAAACGGGCGAACTTATCTTTAAAGTGACGGTTGGCCCGGTGGCGAAAGATTTGCTTGGTCAACGCCTAGCGCCAGGCAGCGGTATTGTGGGACGCGCTGTCAGTACACGCGGCCCCGTGATGGAGAACGATGTCAGACGTTCATCAGGATGGAATGCCAGGACAGACGATCAAACCGGCTTTGCCACACGTTCATTACTGGCAGTTCCTTTGCAGATCAAAGATAACGTGATGGGCGTGGTCGAAGTCATCAATCGCCGCGATGGTTTGCCGTTCGTGGAAGAGGACCAGACTTTGTTGACCGCGTTTGCAGGCCAGGCCGCGGTTGCCATGGAGAACGCCCGCTTATATACTTTGACCGATCAGGCATTGGCGGCGCGCGTGGAAGAATTATCCGTCATGCAACGCATTGACCGCGAACTCAATGCCAGCCTTGAAATGGATCGCGCCATGCGCATCACGCTTGAGTGGGCCATGCGCCAGTCCAGGGCCGAGGCCGGATTGATCGGTATGTTGGAAGATGGGAAGTTACGTATTGTTGCCCAACAAGGTTATGAGGGCAACCTGAACGGATACACGGAACAGGCCATGCCGTTGAATCTTCCTTCGTTGAAAAATGCTGTCGAAACGGGACTCCCGCAAAGGGTCCCGTTGGATGCGAGCACAGGCGGTGGATTGCTGATGGGTGCGCACACACAGATTGTCATCCCGATTCGTCGCGAGGCATCTGTCATCGGTTTGGTGATGTTGGAAAGCACCAGCGATTCACAGGAAGACCTGGCATTTCTTAATCGTCTTAGCGACCATGCTGCCATTGCCATTTCAAATGCGCAACTCTATGGCGAGGTCGAACGTGCAAATCTGGCGAAGAGCGAGTTTGTTTCGTTCGTGGCGCATGAACTTAAAAACCCAATGACTTCGATCAAAGGTTACACAGAGTTGCTGGCTGGCGGCGCGGTTGGACAGATCAATGAGATGCAATCGAATTTCTTGAACACGATCCGCTCGAATGTGGAGCGCATGTCCACGCTGGTTTCGGACTTGAACGATAACTCTAAAATTGAGGCCGGTCGTTTGCGGCTGGATTTCAAACCGGTGGGCATTAACGATCTTGTGGATGAAGTTGTGCGTTCAACGCGACGGCAGGTGGAAGATAAGAAACAGACCATTCAAGCGGAAATTTCATCGGCCTTGCCGATGGTATGGGGTGACCGCACCCGTCTTGGACAGGTGTTGACTAACCTCGTCAGCAATGCCAACAAGTACACGCCCGAAGGCGGCGTGCTGGTGATCGGTGCGGAATCTTCCGAGAATCTCTGGGACGCGGATGGCGCCCGTAAAGTTGTGCATGTGTGGGTAAAAGATGATGGAATTGGAATTACTCCTGAAGATCAGCAAAAGATCTTCCAGAAGTTTTTCCGTTCCGAAGATCAGAAAGCGCGCGAGGCTCCCGGCACCGGTTTGGGTTTGAACATCACCAAGAGCCTGGTTGAGATGCAAGGCGGGCGCATCTGGTTCGATAGTGAATTCCGCAAAGGCACGACTTTCCATTTTACAGTTCCGATTGCAGAGAATTAATTCGTCTGTGAAAGATCAGGATAAGACTTCATGACTTTACATGCCGCTGTTGGATCTGCCCAAGCCCTCGATGGACGCGAGGCCGGATTGCAAGCCGCGCATCAGGCTCTTAATCGCCTTGGCGCTGGCTCACCAGCGTTGGGTATTTTGATCTCGTCCAATCAATATCAAGCCCGCGAAGTGGTGAGCGGTGTATCGAGCCTTTTGGGTGACACGCCGCTGATCGGATTCAGCGCCCCCGCCGGTTTAACAAGCGAAGGTCAGCATCCGCATTCGGTTGTGCTGGCTTTATTAAATGGGGATTTTCAAGCCGAAGCTCACTGGCTTCCCGGTTATGCCCAGTCAGGACGCGATACGGCCAATCGTTTGATGCAACTGGCTGACTCTAAAAAAGATAATAGCGCCGCGCTCTTTTTTGCCGATGGGTTCAACGGCGATGCCGAACAATTTTGCGCGTCCATCCCGCCCGATCATTTGCCTCTTGCGGGTGCGCTGTCGAGCGGCGATCTGCACACTGGCAACACTTATCAAATGTCGGGAAGCCAGACCGGTACTGGAAGCATGACCGCTGCATTTTTGCGCGGGAACATTCGAGTCGGAATTGGATCCGGTCATGGTTGGGATTCGGTGGGGAAACAGTTCCGCGTGACACGATCACGCGGCTTCTGGCTCCGGACCCTTGACGGGCGCCCGGCTTCGGAGACTTATGCCGACCTGTTTGGTTATCCCGCCCGCGACTGGGCCTTTCCTCCGCTAAGTTACCTTGCGCGACTTTATCCATTGGGCGTGGAACAGGGCGAGGATATGATCGTGCGTGCCCCGATCCGCGTGGAGGCAGATGGCAGTTTCCGCATGAACGCAACTGTCCGCGATGGCATCGACGCGTATCTGTTGGTCGGGAGTCGTGCCTCATGTGAGAGGGCTGCCACTCATGCCGCGCAACAGGCCCTGCTTGCACTGGGTGATGTCAAGCCTGCTTTCGCGTTGGTTCTTGTGGATATAGCCTGGCAGATGCTTCTCAAGTCCAACCCCGGTGTGGAAGCTGCCGCGGTACAGGATATTCTCGGCGCAAATGTGCCAATTGCAGGCGGGTATACTTTAGGGCAGATCGTCCCCGGCAGGGAGGGCGCAATTCCGCGTTTCCTGAACCAGCACATTGTAGTCATCGCATTTGGCGAAGAAAAATAATGTTTGGATAAAAAATGACTAGCCACCTGACAGTTTCCTTCTAAAGAGAGAATAACGGTAGTGAAAAAGGTAATGAATGGAGAAGGCAACGGTCAATGAAACGTAAGCCGATCTGAAAGAGGCACAAGTCACGGCGATCCTTGCG